>JAAZBA010000272.1 GCA_012514045.1 Clostridiales bacterium
GCTATGAGGTGGGTATGTTCCTCACCACAAACATCCAGCCCTTTGTAAAACACGCAGACTGGCATCTTATCAAAGAAACAATGAAAGCAATAAAGAAAGTAGGAGTAGAATCATGTATAGAATAGGCAAAGAAGAAATCGCAGCCGTAGCACGTGTCATCGAGTCCAAGCAGATATTCAAGGTCGGCGGCCTCAATGAGGTTTTCAATTTTGAGAACGAACTTTGTGAGAAGATAGGCGCCGAGAAAGCCATAATGATGACATCCGGTAAGGCTTCCCTTATCAGCGCACTCATAGGCATGGGCATCGGCCCCGGCGATCAGGTTATTGTACCTGGGTATACATACATCGCATCCGCTATGGCAATCGTAGCCGTTGGCGCTATCCCTGTAATCGCCGAGATCGACGATACACTCACCATTGACATTAAGGACATTGAGAAAAAGATTACCAGCCATACAAAGGCCATCATCCCCGTGCATATCCAGGGCTTCCCCTGCAATATGGACGCTATATGCGCTTTAGCCAAGAAGCACAACCTCTTCGTACTTGAGGATGCATGCCAGGCAGACGGCGGTTCTTACCACGGAAAGCGTCTGGCTACAATCGGCGATGCCGGCGCATTCAGCTTTAACTTCTTCAAGATCGTTTCCGCCGGTGAGGGCGGCGCCCTTGTTACAGATAACCGGGAGATCTTTGAGCGCGCCTACATCTACCACGACAGCAGCGCTATTGCATTCTTCGGCAACCAGCTTGACGGTGTGGGCACGGTTCCCTTCTGCGGCGTACAGTACAGAGCCAACGAGGTTTCTGCGGCTATCATGCGTGAACAGCTAAAGAAGATGGACGATATCATTGCCGACCTCCGCGCCAATAAGAAGACTGTTATGGACGCTCTCGCAGCTGATTTTGCTTTCGCCCCCTCCAACGACATCAAGGGCGACTGCGGCACAACACTTACATTCAAGTTCGACACAATCGATGAGGCGGCAAAGTTTGAGGAATACATCGGCGGTACACGTCCCATCAATACAGGCAAGCACGTATACAGCCACTGGACGCCTATCCTCGAGAAGCGCGGCGCCCTCCATCCTCTGATGGATCCCTTCAAGATGGAAGCCAATAAGGACATCATCCCCGAGTACTCAAAAGATATGTGCCCGAAGACGCTTGACATCCTTTCCAAGAACGTTTACGTTTCTGTAAACCCCGATTGGACAAAGGAAGACATGGAAAAGCTAGTCGCAAAGTGCAAAGCTTTTAAGTAAAAGATGATTTAAGACCTCCGTGGGAACTCCCATGGAGGTCTTTTTAAACCGATTTTTTGAAAGGATGGGAAAAATGCTGAATAAGAACGACCTTTTGAAGCGTATCCGGAGCTTTCAGGAGGACTGTGCTCTGCCGGGAGAAGCTTATGCCGGTCTTCGTACGGGTATGCGTACTGAAAAGTGGCTGAAGCTCCACAAAACCTGGATTGAAGCTCTGGACAACTGCGAGCTCCTCTTCTCAAACGGAGAAAACGGAAGGGTTAAATACGATAGCCTTCGGGATATAGACTTTACGGGACCTGAAATAAATAACCAGGAGTGGAGAGCTCAGCTTAACCGCTACCGCTGGCTACAGCATCTGGCATATGAGTATGAGGAGACAGGAAACGAAAAGTACGCGGCTTTAGCTCGTGACAGCATTGAGGCATGGCTCAACTACCGCACATTCAGAGGCGATGAGACAGTGGCTGAGGTTTGGAAAAATTACGGTGACAACAATCTCTCCGTATCCATTCGCCTCGGTCAGCTGGATTATGACGGATGGTACGGGAGTCTGCCCCATTTCATGGGTAACAAAGCCTATAACGAAGCGTTCGTCGCAAGGATGGAGCGCTCCGCCTATGAGCAAATGGAGTTCCTTAAGCGCAACAACACAAAGCACGGTAATTTCCGCATTTCCGAGCTGGACACTATGATGTTCATTTCCGATATACTTCCCGGCTTTGAGGAGTATAGGGAGTACGCCGTTCGCAACCTCAACGAGACTTTTGCCTCACAGGTTGAGCCGGACGGCTCCCATCAGGAGTATACCTACGGTTATCATACCTGGATGTGCGATGTGTTTACGAAGTACGCAATCCTCAGCAAAAACAGACCTGAGCTGGGAATAAAAATCGATCCTGAACGGGTTTGCTCCATGTATCTCTACACCTTTGCCAGCCAGACTCCCGACGGTCGTGTATTTGGCATAAACGACATAGGACGCTGGATTCCCGATACCGCTCCCGCGGATTACGGTCAGCAGAGAGCCTTCTATAACCGTCTGCGTGTCTTCTTGGGGCTTTCGGAAGATCATTCTCCCCTGCCCTGCGCTTTCCCCGATGCGGGACAGTATTTCTTCAGGCATGGTAACGACGCCATGGCTTTCGACTGCTCAAACGCCGGAGGATACCATGTACACAATGCCCGGGGCTCCCTTCTCTTTTATCACGGGGACAGACTTCAGCTGTGCGATCCCGGATCTCTAAACTACGAAGCCTCGGATCCATTCTGCGCCCCGGGACGTATGACTCCCCTCCACAACACAGTTACCGTAAACGGCTGGAATCAGAACCAGTTCGCCAACGCTGTTGTTCCCTTCTGCACAGACAACGATGACCTCAGCTTTGTCCAGTGCGTATACTCGGGAGGTTATACAAACTACTCAACCCATCTCAGAAAAATGGATTTCGGGACTGTTCTGTCCTGCGCCGGACGGCATATAAGGACAGTACTGTGGATAAAGAACGCTTTTGTAGTTGTGTATGACACGCTGGATATGCTGCTGCAAGAATATGATTTCGCCGCCCATTGGCAACTTCTGGATGAGGATATAGTTTTTGATGCTGAGAGCAAAAGCATCAGTACCGTGTCCGATGGGTATAATATTCTGATTACTTCTCCCTGCGGCAATATGCCTACAGAGGCTAAGCTGTATAAGGGGGACTTTGAGCGGAAGCTGGGGTATATTGCCGCCGGTCCCGGCGCTCTTTCCTCCGGCATGCCGGCGCCCATGCTTTCAATAGAAGGTCATGTTGAAGGTCATCTCCGTCCCGGTATTTTCACAGTTATCGCACCCTTTGAGGGGGATAAGGTACCGGTAATTGAGGCGGAATGCAGTCATACAGGCAATGAGATCTTTCTTGATGTAAAGTTTAACGGTGAGTGCTATCACTTCGGCGCCTGCTCTGCTTTCCTCCGAAACGACCCCTGTATCACTCAGGTGGGTGAAAACGGACGCCTTAAATCAGATGGTCACGCGGCGCTTATCTGTCCCGACGGACGTGCCGCTTCCTTTGGAGGCACATATGTAGCTTTTGATTGAATCTGCATAATACGAATATCGATGGTATTCCATGTGCTTTTTGAATAAAAAACGAACTTAAGGCAAAACAGTTTTCAACAAAGCCGATATAACATTTAAGCGGGATAGACCATAGATTTTTATGGTTTATCCCGCTATTTGCAGCTATATGAGTTTATTCTCTGCATAAAATACATTTGCCGCACCGTCAAGCATTTAATTATTGCTTATTACCGGCATAGGGTTAGGAGTACTATTTTCTTCTTCTCGATGGGCGCTTTCTGTCCTGTATGTTTCTAAGGTCAGACATGCGGCTGTCGCTGTCCTGCATGAAGGACTTGAGCTTGTCTTCAAATGCCTGATCCTTCACCGGCTCATCTCCGTAAAGTTCTCCATGCAAAATCGGCGGAGCCGCTTCTTTGTAGGCACCTCTCTGAGGCACTGCGGGTTTTGGCAACGGTGATTCCGCTTTTTTTATGGACAGACTGTATTTTCCGTCCTTTATATCGATAATCTTTACCTTTACAGTCTGTCCCATCTGAAGATGCTCGGAAATATCCGACACGTATGTGTTGGATACCTCGGAAATATGGACAAGACCTGTTACACCCTCGCCTATTGTAACGAACGCGCCAAACTTCGTGATTCCTGAAACCTTGCCTTCAAGCACCGTACCGATGACAAATTCCATACAGTAACCACACCCCACTGCTTTTGGGGTATCCTCCTTTTATTTACCTGTGATATCAATGAATATTCTCTCACCGGGGAGAGAGAAGCCCAATTTTTCTCTTGCTATGTCAGCGATTTCCTCGTCTGTCAAATCTGTTTTCAGGGAGTTCTCCAGCTGCTGATTTTTAAGCGTTACTGAATGAACCTCACTGTTCAGAGCGTCAAGTTCCTTTTGTTTATCCCGGATGCTGCCTCTGATGAGCACAAGATTATATAACATATAGATCGTGAACAGCACAATAACCACATTAATAAGAAATTTGGTTTTTTTCTTCTTCATTCAGATCCTATTCCTTTCATCGGAATCACAAAGCTTTAAACTATTTCTCTATATAGAGTGGGGGCGGTTTCCTTGGTGGCATGCTCCGGCACACTAAGCACCTCTACCTTAATGGTGCGCTCGCCGAAAGTGATCTCCACTATGTCCCCTACCTTGACCTGATATGAGGCTTTTACCTGTCTCCCATTCACCGCTATCTTCTCGTTATCGCAAGCGGCGTTTGCCACTGTGCGACGTTTTATCAGCCTTGATACCTTAAGATATTTATCTATTCTCATCGCTTGTCTCCTGAGCCTTGAATTCCTCTATAAACCTGTCCGTTGCCTCTGACAGAGACTGTTCCGGGTCGATTTTCAGCTTCCTTGCGGCGGCGGTGACCGCCAGCAGTGCCTCGCCTATACCCTCGGGGGTATCAAGATCGGACATGCAGAATTCCTTTGAATATCCCGCTTTTGAAGCTTTTGACAGCACCTTGTCGGCTCTGATAAGGGCAGGCAGGCACTTCGCTATGGACTCCAGTGTTTCTCCCTGGCTCTTATGTCCCTTTTCCTTCTTTTTTATCTCGTCCCAGTTTTTAAGCACCTCGGCGGCAGTGTCAGCCTTTACGTCAGAGAATATGTGGGGATGTCTCGAAATCATCTTGCGGCAGACTCCGTCACAAACGTCGTCTATATCGAAACGTCTTGCATCGGTTTCTATGCCGGAATGGAAAACAACCTGGAGCATAACGTCTCCCAGTTCTTCTCTAAGGAGATCGGAGTCAGAAGCGTCGATTGCCTCGATCACTTCATATGTCTCCTCAATGAAATTGCGTTTGATGGACTCATGGGTCTGCTTTATATCCCAGGGGCAGCCTCCTTCGCCACGGAGTATTTTAATAATATCCACCAGGTCATAGAAAGTGTATTTATCTTTATATATAAAATCTATCATATTTTCTCTCTTCTTGCAATACCTTTTCGAAAAATTTTTAAAGTCTCAGGAGTTTTACCAGCTTTTCTCCCTTCGGGAGCATAAGCATATCCTCTTTATATAGTCCCTTTATTGCGATTATCACTCCGAAATACACTACAACAGCTATGACAATAGATACCAATACCGCCAGTTTTACTCCGATTAAACCTGTCAGGAGCATGTTTGAGAAGTAGGCGCAAACCCCCATAACAGCGGCGGCGATAGCAGGCTTAATAAGAGATGCCCAATTTCTAGGAGCTATATTTGTCTTTTTGTAAAGGATAATAAGATTGAGTGTAGCTATGGAAGCGTAGCAGCACAATGTACCGATTGGGGCGCCTGATATGTTTATAGACGGGGTGCCCACAAGTATATAATTGCATGTGAGCTTGACTACACAGCCAACAATCATTGAAACAACTGTCAGTCTCTCTCTTCCTGCCGCCTGCATAATCGAGTTGGTGACAGATACAAGAGCAACGAACACCACTGCCGGGGCAAGCATTGTGAGCATGGGGGCAGCGATATTCACCTCATCAGTGTTTACAAACAAAAGGTTCAGAATAGGCCAGGAAAGGGTGCCGATTCCTGCGGCGCAGGGAAATGCGATTAGGCAGGTGCATCTAAGAGCGCTGTCCGCTGTCCTTGATGCCCTTAGATAGTCCATTCTTGCGTTTGCGGCGGAGATCGCCGGGATAAGGCTTACGGTGAGAGCCACAATAAGTGTCTGGGGCAAGGTCATAAGGCTTACCGCCTTGACAGAATATGCTCCGTAAAGCACATTGGCGTCGACTTCTGAGAATCCGATAGACTGAAGCCTTCTGAGTACTACCATTGTATCGATAAGGTTTGTTACAGACAGTACCGCGGAGCCAATTGTTATCGGTATAGCGATAGCTATAAGTTTCCCTATAAGCGCCTTTGAGGAGCGGCACTCATCAGATGTTTCAGGGATTACAGTTTTATCTGTGCGCTTTTTTATCGTCAGATAGAGAGCGCCCAAAACTGTGCCGATGGTTACGCCGGCGATAGCTCCCGCCGCCGCTACCTCCACCCCATAACCTTTTTTAAGAAGAATATACGCAAAGGTGTAGCCAAGAAGCAGTTTTGACAGCGCCTCGATGACCTGGGATATTGCTGTGGGGTACATGTTTGACATGCCCTGATAATAGCCGCGATAGACGGACATTATTGCCACGAAGAACACAGCCGGAGCAATGGCGAGGACGCTTAAATATGCCCTTGAGTTCTGAACAGATTCTACATAAAATCCTGCTCCTACAAACATCACAATACTGAACAGCGCCCCAATGCTTAAAAACAACGCCAATGCCACCTTGACAATCTTTTTGACTTCTCTTCCCTTACCCAGGGCGTTTGATTCCGCCACCATTCTGGACACCGCCACGGGAAGTCCCGCGGTGGACAGGACGAACATCATGTTGTAAAGGTAGTAGGCGACAAGGAAAAGCCCCATTCCGTCAGCGCCGATAAGGTTGTCAAGGGGTATTTTAAAGATGGCGCCTATGACTTTTATGAGTATGTTTGCGATTATAAGAACCAGCGCTCCCTGAAGGAAGCTCTGCTTGTTTTCGTTTGCCACGAAGGTAGACCTCCTATTTTTTTCCGTCCTCCACGGCTTTTCTCAGCTTGCCTATATCTATGCCGCAAGCAAATCGGCCATATTCATACACAATTTTGCCATCGATGACGGTCATAGCCACATCGCTTCCATTGGCGGAGTACACCACGTTTGCCACATGGTCATAACATGGAGTAAGTCCTATACGGGAGAAATCCAGCACCGCAAGGTCGGCGTTGCAGCCTTCTTTTATAACGCCGCTATTAAGCCTCAGTGCCTTTGCTCCGTTCACCGTTGCCATTTTAAGGGCATCGTATGCGCTTATGGCAGTGGGATCGAGGGAAATTCCCTTTTGAAGAAGAGAAGCCAGCTTCATTTCTTCAAACATATCAAGGCTGTTGTTTGAGGCGGCGCCGTCGGTGCCGAGAGCCACGTTTACACCCCGTTTAATATACTTGCTCACATCGGCAATACCGCTGGCAAGCATAAGGTTGCTTGTAGGACAGTGGACAGCGGTGACGTTTTTCTCTCTCATAAGCTCGATGTCCTCATCGGTGAGATAGACACAATGGGCGGCAATACAGCCCACGTCAAGGACTCCGTATCTGTCAAGTGTCTGCAGAGGAGTAGTGCCATATTTCTCAATGCAGTTTTCCTGTTCTGTCTTTGTCTCCGACACATGGACATTTATAGGTTTGCCGTTTTCCTCCGCCTCTTTTCTCACCCGCTCCCAAGCTCTCGGATAGCTTGTGTAGACAGCATGGATGCCGTTGAGGGATTTAATAAGGCAGCTGTCACGATATTTCTCCCTTATCAGTCTGTTCTGGAGAAAGGATCGGTTCTCCTCCAGGTTTTCATTCTCGTCAAAGGAGGTAAGAGCGTTGGTTAAATGTAGCCTTATGCCCACTTTTTCCGCGGCGGAGGCTATTGCGTCAAGATTCATATACATATCACACAAAGCTGTCGTGCCTGTGGATATAGCTTCAAGCATTCCAAGAAGGGAACCTGCGTGAATATCTTCTCCGGTCAGCTTTGCTTCTCTCGGGAATATGTGTTCGAAGAGCCATTCCTCCAGAGGCACATCGTTTGAGCTGCCACGGAGAAGGATCATCGGTATATGGGAATGGGCGTTAATAAGACCCGGGATCACCACAAGGTTTTCCCCTTCTACTACTCTGCCGGCGTTTTCACCCGGCTCATAAGCCCCGAAGTAAGCGATTTTGCCTTTGTCAATGCCAATACACATGTTTCGGAGCACTCTCTCTTCGAGGGTGTCATCCATGGGCAGCACCGTTACATTTCGAAAAAGCAGCTCCATATTACCTCTCATATATAAAACGACATGGCGACACGCCGGCCGCCGCTTTCTTCACAACGACCGGAGCCTTCGCCATTATCTGAAATTTGTATTCGCAGTTGTTTCAAAACAGAGAGCACTTTCGCTTTGAAGATTATTTCTTTTCTTCCTCACAGCACTCCTCTTCACAGGGGCACTTTTCCTCGCAGGATTCCTTGTCTTCAGGACACTCTACTTCACAGGGGCACTCTGCCTCGCAGGATTCCTTGTCTTCGGGACACTCTTCCTCGCAAGGGCACTCTACATCACAGGGACATTCCTCTTCACATTCCAGTTTTGTGCCGCAGGCAGGGCAGAAAGCGTAATCTTTTACATTTTCCTTGCCACAGCAGGGACATACCACGGAGTTCTTCAAATCGGCAAGCTCAGCCTTGAGATCTATGATAAGTTCCTTCTTACTATCGATGGAGGTGAGCAGGGAATCAATTGTCTCGTTGGACACCTCTTCCCCCGCGTGCACATCGTACACAAGCCTACCAAGATCCTTGTAGATGGCATCAATCTCTGTGTTTGTATCAAATATTTTGATATTGAGCTTTGCCTGCTTCGCAACATCATCAGCCTTCTTACCGGCGGCTTTGCCGACAGAGATGGCTTTTTCTTTGATCATAGCGATATATTCCTTAATCTTTGCGTCCATATTTTTTCTCCTTTATTTATAATGTTTTTGTCTATACCTATATTATATAACGAACAACCTCAAAAAGCAATAGAAAACATGTAAATTCAAGCACTGTTTATCATTTTATTTTCCGATAAACTCCCGCAGAAGGGATTCTTCCGGCACATTATTCCGGGAAATCGGCTCAAATCTTTTTATTTCACAGGTCAGGTTTTCCATGTTATGACGGTAGCCCATGTACTCTCCCGACACAAGAAGATTGGAAAACTCCTCATCAATCAGCGGCGCGTAAACTCCAAGCTCATACTCCATAGTGGTGTCGATTACGATATCCGCTCTCCATTTGTTTGGCATAATATGTTCCAGTTCGCCTTTTATTACGCTTTCCCAAAGACCGAGGGTTCTCTCAAAGCTCGCGCCTCTTGTTCTCTTGTCCCGGAGACTGCGCCTAAGGAAACGTATTGACTCCGGCTGGATTATAATGCTGCCTCCGTTGGTGACTCTCATTCTTGGGCTTACATATATCCCTATGGGACGGTGGCACACTTTTTCGATAAACATACAGTTTAGTGCGTGAATGCCTTCAAAGATCACCACCTCATCTGTGTTAATGCGAAGTGCTTTTGTCTCCTTCTTCCTTAAGCCTGTGAGGAAGTCGTACTCCGGTACCTCGATTGTGGCATTCGTCGACAGCGCTTCTATATGGTTTTGCAGAAGTGGGATATCAAGTCTTAAGGGCGACTCAAAGTCAACGCCCTCTATAACATCACACCTGCTCAGGAAATAATTGTCCATAGAGAGCATATGGGCTTTTATTCCTATTTTCTCAAGGGCATCTGACAACTTTTCCGCGCTGGTTGTCTTTCCGGAACCGGAAGGACCGGAGAGCATTACCACCCTTGCGTCATTGATTTTCGAAGCGATATACTCCGCCGTGTAGTCTATATCGTTTTTATAGTCCTCTTCGGTTTCCAGGATAAAGCCTTCAAGATCCTTGCGAACTCTGCGGTTGATGTGCTCAAGGCTTTTATAGTTGCGGTACAATCTGTCCAACTTGCCGGTTGTCCTCATCGACTGCCTCCTTTATTTGAAGCTAATTTATGTTTCCCGCGCTCTTTACCAGCGATTTGAAGGTGGACAGGGTTGTACTGCGGGAGACTCTTATTCTGTTTATTTCATAGGGCTTGTCGTCGGTTACGTAGATACCGCCTTGCTTTTTAAGCCCGTATTCGTAATATTCTTCCATTGCTACTGTGACAGCCTGATTGAATTCTCCGTTGGGATACGCCAGCACAAAGGGGATTTTCCCCGTCAATCGGGCTAAATTCATCTTTGAGTCGTTCAGCTCTCGAAGAAGCGCGGTTTCTTTTAACGATACCATGCTTGGATGGGTGGAGGTATGGCTTTGGATTGAGACAAGGCCAGAATCGCTCATCTCCTTTATTTGCTCCGCCGTAAGCATGTTTTTTCCGCCTACTGAATCGGTTATCACAAATATCGTGGCCTTTGCGTTGTATTTCTTGAGAATCGGGAAGAGATCTGTATAATTGTCTTCGTATCCGTCGTCAAATGTCAGCATGACGGGCTTTTCTATTTTGTCAATGTTGGGCAGATCCTCAAAGGTTACAGTGTTGAAGCCGTTTTCCGCAAGGTATTTTATCTGCGCCTCCATGTCAGAGGGACGCATAAACAGTTCCTTCAATCCCCAGGGCTTTTCGTTTACCGCATGATACATCAGAATTGGTACACTAATTTTTCTATCCTTCGGCAAACCCGTAGGAGCCGTAGAAAGGTACAGCTTGCTGTTTTCACGGTCGTACATCGTCCTTGCACACATCATCTCTCCGAGAGAAATTATGGGCACATACAGCTGCCTGTCTTTTATAACGGGCTTTGCCGGGAGCATCCAAGCGCGCCCTCCGCAGGCTACATGAAGGTTGCTGCGCCTTAGCTTTATAGTTTTTTCTCCCAGCTGGACTATCGCCATCTGCTCACTGTGTACATATCTCAGCTTTGCCCCGAGTAATCCGGCAAAGCGTTCCAGCGGTACCATGGGGATATCGCCGTCCTCAGTCTTATACAGTACAACGTCACCGGAAAGAGATGAAAGCTTTCCATCGAGGATTATATCCATTTCCGCGGCATACACAAATGAGGAAAGGATTATAACGAAAGCGAGGATAAGGATGAGTTTCTTCATGGCTTAACCTCTAATAACAGAGAATTATTAAGGAAATCAGAATACTCTCGCCTTTTTCAGAATCTTTACCACAAATACCGTGATAATGAAGTCTAAGCAGCTGTGAACCATTGTTCCCACACCTACGAGAAGGACTATTCCATAGCCAAAAGATGAAGTATAGAAGCCTTCGGAAAGCGCGCCGCTGAAATAAAAAGGCAGCGTTACGATTACCTCCATCACTCCGTGGATTACCGCTAAAACAAGACAGAGAATGACAAGTTTCTTGTGCTCCGATGGGGATATAGTCTTTATCTTAATGATATACGCTCCGATGAGAGCGAATACTATATGGCTCAGCGCTCTTACAGCTATCACCACCGGCATTCCGGAAAGAAGGAAGCCCAGAGCGGTACCGATCGACACTATAAGCGCAGATACGGGTGAGATGAACATGGAAATCATGACAGGCACATGGGAAGCCAAGGTAAATGACGCCGGTTCAAGCACTATCTTGAAGGGTGGCTGCATTACCAAAGGGATAAGAATTCCCAGGGCTGTTAAAAGAGCGGACGCAACAAGGCTTTTTGTATTGAGCATTCTGTTTTTGTTCACGGACATTGAAAATTACACTTCCTCTGTATATATGTTAGCTTGGTTTTATCGGATCCCTTGGCACTCCCGCCTCGTCTGTAATATATCTACCATCGATGAGAAAGGATACGGCATCAATCTCCTCGAGTTCACAAAGGGAATTAACGACTGATTCCACCGTCAGATTCTTTCCGTCCTCCGTACGCAGGAACAGCTGCGTAAAGTCGCCGGAAAGGTTAAGATAACATATATCTTTGTCGATATACGAAGATATTGTCTGGGTATCCCTGTTTATGAACTCCACTTCCCCCTGCTCGCTCAGTTTTATAAGCTCTCGGATTACGACCTCTGTCAATGGAGTGTCCACTGTTGCAACGGCGGTGGTTTCCGTTACCATAAGCTTGGAAGGGTTCTCCGGTGAAGGGTGGTGGAGCTTTAAAGTGTGCTGGGTGATACGCAGGGAGGATGACGTTAAAATCACGTCCGAGGGACGAAGGATTCCCGACGGAAGCCCGCCTGGAAGGGAATCGGAGGTTATTACCACTCCATCGATATTCTCAAGAGCGCAAAGAGACAAAACTATGCAGTAGTCACCAATTGTCTTGTCTATGCCCGTAAGAGTGTCGTAGGAACCGCCCAGCTCCACCGCAGCGATGTTGTTATTGCCGACGTATTCGTCGTGAAAGGTGACGGATTCTATCGTTGTGTTTCTTGGGAACACGCTTTCCATGTTCTCGTCCTGAGGCTGGGTCAGCACATATTTAAGCACCGTCCTTACCAGTTCCTCTCCCTCGCATTCCAGGATATTGTACTGCTTAAACTCTATACTGCGGGACAGGCTATCTGACATGTAGGCAACCTTTATTCTCATGGTGTTCTCCTGAGAGGTACAGGCAGTGAAAAGAAGAAATAACGCAAGGAGCGCAGAGAGAATTATTCTTTTTATCACGTCTCCACCTCTCCCTCCGTTTCGCCCGAAAAGATGGGGAAAGCAATGGTAAACCGGGAACCGCAGGGATGTCTGTTTTCAGCCCAGACTGTGCCTCCGAACTGTTCCACCGTTGTTTTTACTATGGAAAGACCAAGTCCCGTACCTCCGGTTTCTCTTGATCTGGCTTTATCAACTCTGTAAAAGCGCTCGAAAACCTTTTCTAGCTCTCCGTGAGGCATACCTATGCCCGTGTCGTCCACGATACAGTAGACCTTGTCGTCCTTTATATATGTGTAAACCACTACGCTGCCGCCCTTTACGTTGTACTTTAGAGCGTTTTCCATGAGGTTGAACACAGCCTGATATATGCCGTCCTCCTCCGCCAACACAATGCAGCCATCGGACAGCTCGCAGCGTACATCTATGTCAAGATGCTCAGCCATGGGCTCCAACATATAGCTTGCTCTGTCCACGATATAGGACATATCAACTCTCGTAAGGCTTGTCTGGACCTTTACATCTGATCTTGTTAGCAACAGAAGCCTTTCCGTTATTCTTGTAAGGCGTGTTATCTCCTGACTTATGTCGCCCAAGAATTCCTGAACTTCCTCTATGCTCATGTTTTCATTCTGCACCACCGAGTCGGCAAGCAGTTTTATGGAGGCAAGGGGTGTTTTAAGCTCATGGGACGCATTTGACACAAACTGTCTTCGTCCGTCCTCTGTCTTCTGCAGTCTGTCGGTCAGGTCGTTAAATTCCACTGCCAGCGTACTCAACTCGTCTCTGCCACCAACCTCAGCTCTGTAGCTGTACTCTCCCTCTCGGATTCGTCCCATGGCGGTTATAAGTCTTGCCACTCTGCGCCTTAGGAGCAAGGAAAAGGCAAGGGCGATGGTTACTGCTATGAATGACACAACAATGCTTGTGGTGCGCAGATAGAACTGCATATTGAGCAGAAGCTGAGCCTGCTCCGCGTCGTACTCGTACATGTACACTATGCCCAGAGCCTGGGAGGAGTACACAATCGGCACTGCGGCGGTGGAGATAAACGCGCCTTTGGAGTATTCGCAGCGGAACACATCATATCCCATAAGCGCCCTGTACCCTTCGGAGAAGAGCATATACTTCCCCACTGTAGAGCTCTGCTGGTTGTTGTCGTATATCACGAGACCATCTGTATTAGATACGATTAGCCTCGTGCCATCGTATACGTCGAGGATCTCCATGACAGAGTTTACCTGCTCAATATCAAGGGACTTGAGGGAAGAGAGACTGTTGGCAACGATATTTGTTGTCTTCAGAATATCTCCCCTCTTGGAATCCACAATCATCTGCTGGGTCGTGAGCACCGGGAAGGTGTTCACGAGGGTAAGCACCACAACGACAATAATCGCAATAATGGCTGTAAGCTTAAAGCGCAGACTGCCGAAGTAGGACCTTAATACATCACCACTGTCGCGCCTTAAGGCATTACTGCTTGAAATAGTAACCTACCCCCCACTTGGTGAGCACATACTCGGGCTGAGCGGGATTGAGCTCAACCTTTTCCCTGAGGTGACGGATGTGAACGTCTACGGTTCTAATGTCTCCGGGATATTCATAGCCCCATACAAGGTTCAAGAGGTTCTCCCTTGAGTATACTCTTCCGGGGTTCTTCATGAACAGCTCCAGAAGATCGAATTCCTTCACTGTGAGTACCGCGGTATTTCCACCTACGCTGACACTTCTCGCCACCGTGTCGATCTCCAGATTGCCTCTTGTCACTATGTGGCCTGTGTCCTTATTCTCGCTCTGCCCGGCGCGGCGAAGGATAGCTCTGATTCTCGCCTTCAGCTCAATGATATTGAAAGGCTTCGTGATATAGTCATCCGCTCCGTATTCAAAGCCGATGAGCTTATCCGTATCCTCGCTCTTGGCAGTCAACATGATAACCGGGACGTTTGTGAATTCACGCACCCGGCGGCAAACCTCAAGCCCGTCAATCTTCGGAAGCATGAGATCCAGCAGGATTAGATCGAAATTGTTTTCCCTTATTATGCGCAGCGCGTCCTCGCCGTCATAGGCTACATCAACTGTATAACCATCATTCTCGAGGTTAAATTTGATGCCTTTGACCAGCAACTTTTCATCATCAACGACCAGTATCTTTAACATTTTTTCTCACAGTCCGGCATACCGGACCATGCCTCCTCTCACTGTATATTATTAATTTTAAAGCTATATTACCGCTTGCTTATTGACAAAAACAGGATATTAAGGTAGAATTTTACGTACGGGAACTGCACATAACAATCTTCCCAATATTAAAATACCCCTTATACCTTATTCTACCACATATCTGCGTAAAATGAAACATCAATTTTAATATTTTTAAGCCCAAAACCTGAATTTTTCGAAAAATTTTCCTGTATCAGCCAAGGAGGACATTATGCGCCGGAATTTATTTAGACTTTTATCCCTGCTCCTTATACTTATGCTTCTGTTTGCCTGCTTCCCTGCCCACAGCGTGGGGGATGAGGCTAAAAAAGAAGAGTCTGCTGCTCCACAGGAGAATGAGAATGCGTCACCGGTAATTGGTTATGTTTACACTCCAACCAACTATATTTACAGAATCAAAGCTTCCGACGGTAAGGAGTTTGTTATAAAGCCTCCTAAGATTTATGGTAACGAGCCGAATCTCACATGCAACACGGCTCTTCTCTTTGAAAGCACATCAAATCAGCTTATATTTGCCAAAGATCCAGACAAGAGGATTTTCCCCGCCTCCACCACAAAGCTTATGACAGCGCTGTTGGCGGTTGAAAACTGCCGCCTTGACGAAATCGTCACCGTTACAAAGTCTGCCCTCAGTCAGGTTCCTAAAAGTTCTTCTCTGGCGGGGCTCAAAGCGGACGAAAAGATGACCATGGAGAACATGCTCAAGTGCCTCCTTGTACCCTCCGGGAACGATGCAGCCAATGTTATCGCTGAACATGTCTCGGGAAGCGTGGACGCTTTTGTGGAGCTTATGAACAAGCGTTCCGCAGAGCTGGGCTGCAAGGACACCAACTACCGCAATCCCTCCGGCTTCCACGACGAAGATCATTACACCACTGCTCTTGATTTACTTGTCGTCACGTTGGAGGCTTGCAAGTATCCGGCGATCACGGAGATCTGCGCCGCCGCTCAGGTATCCGTTCCGGCCAATGATGTGGTTAAAGAGGAACGGTACTTCAATAACACAAACTTCCTTATCAGCCGTCACAAAGTCAGCGATTACATCTACAACCACGCCACCGGCTTAAAAACAGGCAGCACGACCCCTGCCGGTCAGTGTCTTGTAGCCACGGCAGAGAAAGGTGATATGAAGCTTATCAGCATTGTCATGGGCGCTCAAAATGACACCTCCGGCAAGCAGATAAAATTGACCCACTTCTCCGAATCCCGCAAGCTTCTTGAATGGGGCTTCAACAACTTCGTGCGAAAGGAGCTTGTAAGCACCTCCCAGGTGCTGGCAGAAGTGAAAGTAGAGCTTGCCATGGACAAGGACTATGTGGTGCTCCATCCCACAAAATCGGTCAGCGAGCTGATGCACAGATATGAAAAGCCGGATACGGCGGATGTCAAACTTAAGCTGGAGGAGTCCATAACCGCGCCTGTGGAAAAGGGTACAGTGCTGGGGACGGCTACCATAACATACAATAACAAGGAATACGGAACAGTGGATCTTGTAGCTATGAACGATGTACAACTCTCAGAAGTTCTATACTACATCAACGAGGCGGAGGAAGCGATAAAGCAGGACTGGGTTAAGGTCACCTTCAAGTATGCCATTATCGTACTTGCGGTGTTCATCGTTTACATGATTATCTACAACATCTACAGAAAGAAAAAGGCGGAAAAGGCCCGCCGCAAAAGAAGATACAGATAGTTTTATAATCGACAACACAAAAGGAGGTGCTGAATGTATAATGTGCTTATCGCCGAGGACGAATTTCTCGTCAGGGTAGGTCTTGTCTCCACCGTTGAATGGGCGTCTTTAAGACTTAACGAACCTTTTACGACGGCGGACGGGGCGAGAGCACTGGATTTATGCCTAACGGAAAACATTGATATACTCATAACCGACATACGCATGCCGGAGCTCAGCGGACTTGAACTTATCAAGCGCATAAGAAAACAGAACAACCGAATGAAGATCATAGTGGTCACCTGTCTTGAAGATTTCAGTACTCTCCACGAGGCCTTCACCCTCGGCATCTCCGGATATCTTCTCAAAGCCACTATGACAACCTCCGAGCTTGAGGAGCTTCTTATCAGAGTCAGGGATGAGCTTGACGCAAACCGGGAGATGTCCCTTTCTTCTTCCGATACAGTGAGCGATCTTCTTTTTAAAGTTGAGGAATCGGATGACATTGAGGCAGTTTTGGCAGTGAAGTTTGATTCCGACAATATCCTGGCCCTCCGCTCTGTCAGAGCTTTGATGCTTGAAAGACTGTCCTCACTGGGGAATGTTCAGGTTGTCGAAAAAGACCGTATTTCCTTTTTTTCTTTCCTTCGGAGCGCAAAATGCTCAGTCCATGCCATCCGCGTCCGCTTTACTGAAGCCTCCAAGTATATCCTCGACACCTTCTCCGTCACTTCCAGAGCTATTGCCTATTCCCCCGCCGGGAAAGCTGACTTTGCGCCTGTCTGCGATATCATGGAGGAGCTTCTCACGAAGGACAGCTTCCTTATCTCCGGATTCCTTCGGCTTGAAGATGAAATGAAGCTTGTTATGCCTGATTTCGAAGAGCGGATATCTCTGCTTAGAGATGATGAGTTCTACTTCGGCTACAGGGCTTACGCCAAGAAAGATGAATATATGTCCTGTCTGTCCTCCCTTGAAAACGAGTTGGTTACAGGCAGACTTCGCTTCCTCGATTCCCTCAGCCGGCTTTGCAATATGGTGTTTTCCTCAAACAACGGGATTTATCCTCCGAGCGACAAATCTCGCTCATTTAAAGATTGCCTTTACTCCTTCCCCACCGCCCTTGAGGCTGTTGACGCTTTTATTGCCCTCTATCCGGAGGTAAATCTCTCAAGCTCCTATTCCACTGGTGTCGTTGAGTCAACGAAGTATATAAGGGAACACCTTACGGACAATATCTCCCTCTCTTTTATGGCAAATATGCTGGGAATAAGCCAGAACTACTACGCTTCTCTTTTCAAATCCGCCGTGGGGGTCAATTTCAGCGAATATGTTGGGCGTGTAAGACTTGACAAAGCCTGCGCACTGCTAAAGGACAAGAATATGTCCATATCCGATGTTTCCCGTTCCTGCGGGTTTTCCGATGTCACATACTTTACCCGCTATTTCAAGAGTGTAATAGGTCAGCCTCCCAATAAATGGAGATCCAGACATGAATAATACATTTTTCAGAAAAAAATCGTTTCTGCGCAGCATGATAGTCGGAACCCTTCTGTTTCTTATCCCGGCTATCGTGCTGCCTACTCTTATTACAGCAAATATCTACACAAAAAACATTCTTGATAGAAGAGAGACCTGGACGCTCTCCTCCTTTGCTGTGGCAGAGGAGCGAATCAACAAACTTCTCTACGATGCCCACACACTCTCTTATCATATTTCCCAGACTCCCGAATTTGAAAACTATCTCATCTCCGCCTCTGCTAGCGCACGCACAGTAAAAAAGCAGCGAAAGCTTGTAAAGATGCTGGATGACATGTTTGCGGAAAATCTTTTCCTAAACGGTTTGGTTTTCCTTAAGAGCAACGGCAGTGTGTTCGGTTCTACCCGCTCAAACCGCTTTATAAGCCTGGAAGATGCCAAGGCTCTCAATGAGCTGCGGGATTCACTTAAACCTTCCTTTGCCATGCGCTGGGAAAGCGCTCTGCTTATTGACGAGATCCTGCCTTACCGCATTGACAGAGCGTTAACTGAGGCAGATATACACATATACGGCGTTCGTCGGCTTGTGTATACCTATGCTTTTTCTGAAAAGGTCAGCAATATTGATGTATTCGTGTCTGTCACTCAGGAATCTCTGGAAGAGTGTTTTGGTTTTCTCTCCGGTAAAACCACTGATGTTGTCCTTCTTGATTCCAACGGTCGGACAATCGCCGGAGGTGGACTTGCCTCCTTTGGGAAGATTCCCGAATTTTTCGAAGATCTATCCGCAGGGAAAAGCACAGGAAGCTTTCTGTACAACAAAGGCGCAGAGGACGAGCGGCATATAATTTACTACACCATGACCGGTACAGGCTGGATATTAGTAAACAGCACTCCGGTATCGGTTTACTCCGCCGGATCCAGAACGCTCATGCATACAACGTTTATAGTCGGCGGAATTGTCGTTCTTTTGATGTGTCTTATATACTCCATATGGGCTGTTCGCTTCTGTCGTCCCCTTGGGCGCATGACAAACACCCTTCGGAAGGTTGAAGAGGGAGACCTCGATATAAGACTTGAAGAGAACGCCTCCCAGTATGAGCTTCTCACCATGCAGAGACAGTTCAATCAAATGCTTGACAGCATAGAATTGCTGCTTAAACAGAGAGAACAGGACGAGCAGGACAAGCTCAGGCTTGAGATGCGAAGCTTGCAGACCCAGATATCCCCCCACTTTATATATAATACCATAGCCTCTATCCGCTGGACCGCCACAATGTGCGGAGCCAACGTTGTGGCAGATATGCTCATATCCCTTGTGTCCCTCCTTCGTCCCGTATTCAGCGAATGGACTCTGGACTGGAGCCTTGAGGAGGAGCTTCGTTACATGAATGACTATCTGAAACTTATGCGGATTCGTTACGGCAACATGATTGAAGCACAGATTGAAAGCGACGAGAAAGCCTCCCATCTGATTGTTCCCCGGTTTATCCTCCAGCCCCTGCTGGAAAACTGCTGCGAGCACACCTCAATCACATCTCCTTTGGAGATCAGCCTTCGGACTGTATACGAGGGCGATCATTTGCTGATAACAGTAGACGACAACGGAAACGGCATGACACAGGAACGGCTTTCAGAAATACGCGACAGATTAAACCATCCCGATACGGATGGTGACGGCATAGGTCTTGCAAATGTCAACAGGAGAATAAAGCTCTATTACGGAGAGAAATACGGTATTAAAATCGAAAGCACCGAGGGAATAGGCACTACAGTTGTGCTCACCCTTGGGGTAAAAAGAAGAAAAAGTTGAGGAACATGTTTATGGGAGAGTTCATCATAAGAGACGCACGGGAAGATGACTGCGAAGGAATTGTGTCGCTCATATATGAGCTGGCGGTTTATGAGCATCTTGAAAAGAATTTCGCCGCCACTGCCGAGAATCTGCGACACTCCCTGTTTACGGAACGCGTAGCAAGGAGTGCAGTAGCAGAGCTTCAGGGCGAGCTTGTGGGCTACGCTGTATACTTCCGGAACTTTTCTACCTTTCTTTGCCGGGGAGGAATGTATTTGGAGGATCTTTATGTCAAGCAAAGCAGAAGAAAGATGGGCATAGGCTTTGCGCTTCTAAGCTATGTGGCGAAACGGGCGGAGGAGCTCAACTGCGGCAGACTCGAGTGGTGCTGTCTGGACTGGAACAAACCCTCTATTGAGTTCTACAGATCCATAGGCGCTCAGCCTTTGGAAGATTTTACAATCTACAGACTGACAGGAGAAAGAATAACAAAACTTGCGGAGGTATTCAAATGAATAACAAACTGGGTATGTTTATCCACTGGGGCATATACTCCATCTACGGTATCCATGAGCAGGTGCTGGCAAGGTACGATCTGCCGAAGAACGAATACGAAGCTTCGGTAAAGGAGTTCAATCCCACGGAATTTGATGCTGAAAGCATCGTGCTGTTGGCGAAAAACGCAGGAATGAAGTATATATGCTTTACGGCTAAGCATCACGACGGATTCTGCATGTGGGACACGAAATACACGGACTACAACATTATGAACACCCCATATAACAGGGATATTCTGCGTATGCTAGCCGACGCCTGCGATAAGCACGGCATAGCCTTGAGCATATACTATTCAAATCCTGACTGGCATCATCCCAGCGCATATAATCACCTGTCCTCACATCAGTGGAAATCCGATCCGGATACCTCGAATCCTGCAGCGTACCGGGAGTTTGTAAAAAACCAGCTCAGGGAGCTATGCTCAAACTACGGGAAGCTCTACACCTTTTTCTGGGACATTCCGCCTCGTTATGAGGACAGAAGCTTCAACGAATTGATCCGAAGCCTTCAGCCCGGTATCCTCATCAACAACCGGGGCTACGACGAGGGTGACTTTGCCACTCCCGAGCGTACAGTGCCGGAAGGCAGCCGATTTAAGACTTTGACAGAAGCCTGTCAGTCGGTGGGCTCCCAGAGCTGGGGCTATAGGACGAACGAGGATTACTACTCAGCAAGATATCTCATGAGCTCAATTGACAAGATCATGGCAATGGGGGGAAGCTATCTGCTAAACATCGGTCCCATGCCCTCCGGGCTTGTGGACAGCCGCTCCGAGGGGCTCATCCGTCGGGTAGGCAGCTGGTATAACAAGGTCTCCCATTCTCTCAAGGATACGGAGGAGGACACGTTCGGGTATGAAATCTATGGTGACGACAAGTTCATTGCCATTAAAAAGGGCGGTAAAACATACCTTCACTTCTATGAAGGCATGAAAATCGCCGCCATCAGCTTCACCAAGTGGCCGGGTATCCCGGTTAAGGCGGTGCTTCTGAACAGCGGCGAGAAACTTAAGGTCGCATACGAGCGTCTGCCGGAGCTCTTTTGGTTTAGGCAGGAGAAAAGCGATGACCATGTACTCAGAATAAGGGACATACCGGTGGATGACTACCCCGATGAGCCCATTGTGATTGAACTTACATGGTGACAATAAGCTCGTTGTCCGGCATCCTATAGCCTACCCCCACCTCTGTGCGGATGTATCGGGGCTCCGCCGGGTTTTTCTCCAGCTTACGGCGGATGTTTGCCATGTTTACCCTGAGAATCTGGTTGTCTCTGTCGGTATAGGGTCCCCATACGTTTCTTAAGATAAAGTCATATGTTAGTACCCTGCCTCCATGGAGACAAAGCAGCATGACTATTTTGTACTCTATCTTTGTCAGGTGCAACTCCTCCCCGTCAAGGGTGACTCTTCGGCGTATCATATCCACACACAGTCCTCCGGATTTGTATATTCCGGATTCATTAGGCGCCTCTGCCGCGGTTATACCATGACGGAGCGCCGTTCTTATTCTCGCCAGCATTTCGGAGGTACCAAAGGGTTTTGTTATGTAGTCGTCTGCACCAAGATCCAGCGCCTCTACCTTATCATACTCACGATCTCTTGCGGACACCACAATTATTGGTACCGCCGACCATTTTCTCACCGACTTAATAATTTGAATCCCATCCATGTCGGGCAACCCCAGATCCAGCAGAATAAGGTCGGGACAGTGTGAGGATATCATTGTCTCCGCCTGCTGTCCGTTTTTCGCTGTTTTTACAATGTAGTCGTTGGCCTGCAAAATTGCCGCCATGAAGTTGGCGATATTTGTCTCATCCTCAACTATGAGTATGGTCTGCTTCGTGCTCATAATAATTTCCTTTCTGCATAATGCAGCGATTATTCGCAGGGAATCTTTCATCGACGGATTTATCACATTATTTGCCCAACAGCTTTCTTGCTTTTGATATGTTTTTCTTTGCCTTTGCTCTCAATTCTTCTATGTTTCTCCGAAGCTCTTCTCTGTCACATACTGCAAGGTCGTCAACAAAGCGCTTCAATGTGTCATTACTTGCCTCCTCAAGCGTGCAAAAGCGGTTCTGACCGATGTATCTCATAAAACCCTCCACCTTCATATCATATATGACGCCCGCGGAGGGGACGGATACTATAGATGCAAACACAAGGGAATGGAGTCTCATACCGATTACGCCGCTCATCCTTTGGAGCATACCGATTGTTACGGCGCTGTCATATCGGTTTTTAACAACGTAGGGTTTATGCTTCATATTTTTTGCCACCTGCTTCCCTACAGAATCGTCTCTCGGCAATTCTATAGGGAGTATCACCGTCTCAAGACCGTATTTTTCGAAGGCATAATCTCCAGCGGCAGCTACGCTTTCAACAATTTTGTCAAAGCCCTGCCAAGGGCGCATGCACAAGCAAAGATATTTGCCATCATGCGGTATATTCTCCTTTTCGAATGCGGCTCTTATCTGCTCCTCTGGCGCCGGGGAGAGGTTGAGGGTCGGGTCAGCGGAGAGGATTATATCCGGTTTATTCACTCCAAGCCTTTTAAGCTCCTCCCTTGAGCCATCCTCCCTAAGGGTTATCATGTCCACATTTTTGTTTATTACAAAAGCGCTGATTTTTCTGTTCCAGGCTTTTCTCACCGGACCTATGCCGCAGCCGTACATCATAACATTGCAGCCTACGGATTTCGCCGTAAAAAGCGTCCACAGATAGAAATAAAGGCTTCGGCTTGAGGTTATGTCCTGTATTAAGCTGCCGCCGCCGTTGATGTAGAGCTTACTGCGGCGGAAAGCCGCCATGGCTTTGAAGATATTGAAGGTGTAGACAGAATCCACTCTGTAACGCAGCTTTGTGGTCATGGAATCCTTTGACATGACAGTTATGGGCATATCTCGGTCTATTTCCCGCATTTCCGCCAATATCGCATCAAGAATGGCATCGTCCCCGGCGTTGCCTTTTCCGTAGGCTCCGCATATTGTGACACCCCTTCGCTTCTTTCTGTCAGGGTGCCGGCGCAGAACTGTCTTATATATCTCAAACTGGTCAAGAGCCATCCTGTCAAGGGAGCATTTATCGCTTGCCTTTTCATAGAGCTTGTCCGCCATGGTCTTTCTAAGCTCGTCATCGTTTGCAAGCTTAGCGA
Source organism: Clostridiales bacterium (assembly GCA_012514045.1). GTDB lineage: Bacteria > Bacillota > Clostridia > Oscillospirales > QAMX01 > JAAZBA01. The sequence continues at coordinate 23,437 of JAAZBA010000272.1, forward strand.
GCCTGTCTCCCAGCGTTTCGTAATCCCCAGGTTCCATTATATAGCCGTCTACGGAGTCGGTTACCACTTCAGGAAGTCCTCCCACGTTTGATACCACCGTGGCACACCTCTCCCGTATGCCTTCCAGCACACTGTATGGGAAAGCCTCTGACACGGAGCAGATGACATTTATATCAATGGACGCGAAATATTCCCTCATAGAGGAAATCCAGCCGGCAAAGGTTACGTATTTATCGATTTTCAGCTCCCTTGCCAGGTTTTCCAGCATCTGCCTGTCCTCCCCGTCGCCAGCGATGACAAGCTTTAGGCGGGGAGCCTCTTCTTTCGCTTCCTTAAATGCCCTCAGGAGAGTGGGTACATCCTTTACCGCCGTGAGCCTCGCGGCGATGCCCACAATTATATCTCCTTCCTTATAATCACAACCGAGACTCTCAAGGTATGCTTTTCTGTCAGAGAGGTTATAGCCTCCGTCGAAGTCTATGCCGTTGTAGATTACGAACATGGAACTCGCATTGAAACCTCTGGATATCATAAGGCGGGCGGTTTTGTCGGATACACAGGTATAATAGTCGATTCTCGGCAGCATACAGGCGTTTATTGCGCCATAGAGCTTTCCCACAAGAGAGCGTCCCATGTAGTCACGCTTGTAATCTGAATGGAGGGTAGTGACCAGGGGCTTTCGGCAGGAATGCTTAAGCATAACGCCCATCATGTTAGCTCGCGCGCCGTGGCAGTGGACAATATCCGGACTAAAATCCTCACAAACCGCCTTAAGACGGCGCAGATCCTCAATGGGGTTCTTTATTTCAATTATCTCTACGTCGATTCCCTGACTTATGGCTTCGTCGGAAAACACGCCGCTGCGGAAGCTGACAAGCTTTATTTTGACATATTTTCTTATGCGCGACAAAAGAGATATTACCGCGGGTTTCGCCCCTCCCTTATCTCCTCCGCCTATTATGTGAAGCACCTTTATCATAACATTCTGTCTCCGGCGTTTATTTATTAAAATATATGATGTTGCATTTTATTATATGATATTATATAATAACTTAGCTGAAAAGTAAAGAACTTAAATGGAGGTACTCCTCTTGGACAATCGGAGCATCACCAGAGACACTATGCTATTCTTGCCCGCAAAAATCCTCGAAGGCCTTGTAGGCATCCTGACACTGTCTTATATTTCACATGCCATCACCACCGGCGGAGTTGACACCTTCGGCTCTGTTAATACCATCGTCTCCTTTTCCTATCTGCTGCTCATAAGCTATCTTACAAACTCCGCTGCCAGATATGTGGCGGAGGAGACAAGAGAGGATGAACGGAGAAGATCGTTTTTCTCCACCTGCAGCCTTATATGGGTTTTCACAAACATCCTTGTGTATATCCTTGTTATCCCCCTGAAAGCTTTCGGTGTGAAACATGTGGCAGCAGTGGCATGTATGTTTACCGCAAACAGCCTATATCAGCTCACCCTTTCAATGCTTGTACAGGTGGGTAAGAAGAAAGAAAGCATCGCCCTTTCGCTTATAAGCGCCATACTTAAACCTGCGCTCATCTTTACCGCATGCCATATTATGGGCTCGGGGCAGCAGGACACAGCGCTTCCCGCCATCGCCTCATTTGTTGCTGCGGAGCTTTTATGCGGTATTATCGGAGTTTTTCTCCTTCGCATTCCAAGAAATTTCAGTTTTAAGGCATACTCAGGAAGCCTTGCCGCAAAGCTCTTCCGTTATGGTATACCTCTTATGGGTGTCAGTCTCAGCGTAGGACTGCTTAATGTGGTGGATCGCTTTGTGATTATTTTCTTCGGGGAAGACTTTGCGGTCTACTACACCAACAATACCATTAGCTCTTCGGTATTTACGATGCTGATGATAGGTATCATGAGGGCTGTCTACCCTTCAATTCTAAAAGCTTACCGTGAGGAAGGCTTTGAGAGGGCGCAAAGTGTTGTTGACGGCAGCGTCAGAATGTATCTTCTCGTGGCTATGCCCGCCTGCGCAGGCCTTATCGGCATATCCCGGAGCCTAAGCGCTCTTCTCTTTGAGGAGAGCTACGTTTGGGGTCATCCCATTATAGCTCTCAGCGCTGTGGCTATGTTCTTTACGGGTTTCACGGAATACGCCATAAAGGCTTGGGAACTGAGAGGAGACACAAAGCCTATAATGCAAAACGCTCTTATATCCGTGGTAGTTAAGGTTGTCTGCACCGTTATGCTTCTACCTGTTTTGGGTGTATTCGGCGCCGGCGTGAGCTCAATTATCTCTTTCTCTCTTTATTTCGTCATAAGTTCTCTCAGAGCAAAAAAGATTTTCCTCTTCCGGCTTCCTTTGAAAAGACTGCTCAGCATCCTCATCCCCAGCCTTCTGTGTATGGCGGTATCATATATTGTGTCCACAGCAGTACCCGGCAGACTTCTGGGCGTAGCGCTATCTGTTTTTGCGGGAATTGCCATATACGGCCTCGCTTTGGCGCTTTCCGGTGAGGTTAAGCAGGAAATCTCTATGATCAAGGGCAAATTATCCAAATTTAAGGACAAATAATAGGTTATTATTGTAATTACTCACTATTGAAAAGTGTTTATCATTATGTTATACTCTAAATATAATTGAGATTAAGTCTCAATAAGAAAACAAATAAAGGAAGGAACACAAAAAATGAAGAAGTTTGTTTGTACTATTTGCGGTTATGTTCATACAGGCAACGAGCCTCCCGCCGCTTGTCCCCAGTGTAAGGCTCCTGCCTCCAAATTCAATGAGGTCACCGAAGGTAAGATTGAGTGGGTTGACGATCACGTTGTAGGCGTTGCTAAGGGCGTAGACCCCGCTGTTATCGAAGGTCTCCGCGCAAATTTCACAGGCGAATGCACAGAGGTCGGCATGTACCTTGCCATGGCCAGAGTCGCTCATCGTGAGGGATATCCCGAGATCGGTCTCTACTGGGAGAAAGCAGCATACGAGGAAGCGGAACATGCCGCCAAGTTTGCCGAGCTTCTGGGTGAGGTAATAACTGATTCCACAAAGAAGAACCTTGAGCTCCGTGTTGAGGCGGAGGCCGGCGCCTGTAAGGGCAAAAAAGAGCTGGCTACGCTGGCTAAGCAGCTTGGTCTCGACGCTATCCACGATACGGTTCACGAGATGGCTAAGGACGAAGCAAGGCACGGCAGAGCTTTCCTGGGTCTGCTGAACAGATATTTCGAGTAAAATATGTTTGAAAAAGGACTAAGGTGATACTTTATTTCGCTTTAGTCCTTTTTTGTCGCAGTGACAGGCATAAAACAAAAAAGCCCCTTATAGGAGCATGTAAAAATGTGCCGGTGAAATAAAGTGACCCTTGACTGTATCTTTCTTCACAGAAACAGCCAAGGGTCACTCAAAACTCTTGATGTCTAATTTCATTTTTAACCTCTCTTTCTGCAGACTATCAACTGCTCTCCTGAATTACAGACTGCGCTTTCCATCTTTTCAATGTTTTACATTTAATGTTTCACATTCTCTGCAGATTATCTACACCCTATTTATCATAGCTCGAAGCTGTTTTCCGTTTTTGTGGTTTTCATCTCTTTGAACGTTCTACATTTCATGTACTACATCTTTCGGATGTTTAGTTCTTCATGCATCACACCTTTTGATATTATACATTTCGTACATCACACCTTTTGATGTTTTGCATTACATGCATTGCATCTTTCGGATGTTTTGCTCTTCATGCATTATACTTTTGATGTTCTGCATTAAATGTATCGCATCCTTCAGCGCTTTACATTTAACGTATTTCATCCAATGGACTCTTTACGTTTCATGTAATACATCTGTTTTTGATGTTCTGCACTTCATGTGCCGCATATTCCTGACACTTTGCACTTTATGTGTTACTTCTTTCAAATACTTCATACTTTTCGTCCATATCGTTTGAAGTTTCCTCATACTGTGTATTGTATCTGTCGTACGCTTTACACTCCTTGTATTGCTCCTTTTGAATGTCTTACACTTTGTGTTTCATATTTTCCAGATTTTTTGGATTTCATGTATCCCGTTTTTGGGATTCTCAACGCAATGCATAATGCAGTTGCGTAACGCTGCGCGTATCGCTATGCGTATCACTCTGTGTATTACTTCTTCCGGAGGTTTTACAACTTGTGTGCCACATCAATCACATGCTTTACTTTATTATGTTTCACATTTCAGATGATTCTTTGAACAATCAATAATCTTCCGCATTATCATTAATTCTTTGAATTATCAATAATGTTTTGGTTTATTGTTTATACTCTGTATTTACTAAAACGCTTCACATATTTTGTATTGCATCGATTTTTTAGGATGTTTTACATTTGCTGTAATTCCTGCTGCTAATCTTGCAAAGCAACTGACGTATCGTTTCACCGGATTTCTTTAATTAAGTCCTGCGGCTGGCTTCAAACTTGTTTTCATGTTTTGAAAGAAAACTCTCAACTCGCGGTCATCTTGATTGACGGAAATCCTGTATCTGACTAGTACATTGGACTGTCCTCTCTTTCTGTTGTGGCTACATTATAACACAGAGATTCCGGTAAATCAACTGGTAATATAGTCAAAGTTCACAATTATTTTTTGGTGATATCGTAGAAAATAAAAATATCTTCAAAATACTCTTGCAATACTGCGGTGTATATGATATAATTATTTTTGTTGGGGTATTTCATATCTGCAACCTCGATAGCTCCGCCTTGCATAATTTCACACTATCCACAAAATCAACACGCGTGTTTTTTATTTATGATAGTAACGCGTCTGCTTAACTTTTTAAAGCCTTCAAGCAGACGTTTTTTGTTTGTATTGCTCTTTGGTTCTTTTTAAGTTAAACGCTGCGGATCCATTCCCTACGAGACGATCCGCAGCGTTTTTAAGCAAATTATTCTCCTTTAAAGACTCTCTTTGTCGCTTCCAGATAGCCATAACCGTATAAATCGTCCGGCTCAAGGTAGCTCGTTTCTGTCCACTCGTTCCAGCTGTTTATGGTGATAAGCGGCGGAAGCTCCGGGTGACGGTCCGTGTATTCCTTCGCAGCCCGCAGAGCTTTTTCAATCTCATCAGGTGTGGCGTTCTTTACCACGCCGGGACGGAAGTTTGTAAATCTAGGGTTATTGTCCCATCCCATTGATACATGGGCGAAATACGGAATAGTGTACTCCTTTTCTA
>JAAZBA010000011.1 GCA_012514045.1 Clostridiales bacterium
AACCGTGACCATCCATAAAATCTGTTACGTGGTTGCTCTTTGTTACAGCGCCCGTTCTTGTCCAGTTTGTGCCTGTAATGGGGATTTTAACTCCTATATCCCTCTGGAAGTTAATCATATCTACGTAGTATTTTTCCTGTATGTATATCTTGAAGTCCACAAGCGGCTTGTCCTTTGCCGTTAGGTCACAGGAGAAGGCATCGTATTCTATATTATTTTCTTTTAGCCAGGCATCAAACAGGTTTCGGAAATTTGTCACATATGGTTCAGCTGTTATCTTATGAGTAAAGAAGTCGGCTTCATTAACAATCTCTGTCAGTACAATGGCAGGCTCATCCTTGTAAGCAAGCCCGATATAGGGATTGACATGGTTCCATATTTCAGCAGCGAGCTTCTTTTGCAGCTCTATGAGACGCTCATCAAAATAACAGTATGGCTTCGCGGCATCGCCCAGAAGATGTGCATTTTCCACTCCATCCCCCGATTTGAATTTCCTATATGTCATCAGATCGAGGTACATATAGATGCCGTTCTTTTTCAAGCATGAAACAAGATAGTCGAAGCGTTTCATGCTTTCCGGATCGAACTGCAAAGAATTTGACTGACGCTCACCTTTTGTGAACTGGAAAATGTTCGGAGTTGCCCACTCAGAGTCAAGCTGATGGAATCTCACAATGTTGCAGCCGATCTTCGCCAGTCTCAGTGCCACCTTCTCGGCATATTCAAAGGATGGAAAGTTGGCGCCTGAATTGAAATTTGTACCCCAGAAGCGAGCTTCTGTACCGTCTTCAAACACAAAACGGTCTCCATCAACCTTAAGGAAGCCATGCTTTCCGGCAGGTGCCTCGTTCTTGTAGACAAACCTCAAGTCAACGGGGGCATCATCGGGGTAAGCGGGGAAAGGGATGTAGCGTGACATTTAATTACCGCCTTTCTGTTCACCATAAAAGCTGAGACATTTATTCAGACTTTTATATAGCGTATATTTTTTGTTGTATGCTTTACGTTTTTCATCTCTTGGATAGTATGTATTTTTTATGCCGATGTATTTTTTAAATTCGTTATAGTTTTTTTTGATTCCGAGACTTACAGCAGCACCGAAGGCACAGCCTAAAGCAGTTGTCTCACTGTTTAAAAGTACCGATATCTCCTTTCCGAGTATATCAGCCTTTAGTTGAAGCCAGTAACGGCTTTTTGCCCCGCCTCCCAGTGATAATACCATCGGAGATTGAAAGCCTGAGTCTTCCAGAAGCTCCAGGTTTTCACGTATCAAAAACGATACTCCCTCCATTATGCTTCCGGCAATATCTATTCGATCAGTATCCAAAGTCAATCCGTAAATTACTCCCGTGGCATCGGGATTTGACACAGGGGACATATATCCACAGAAATGAGGAAGGAAAACGAGACCGTCACGTACTCCTCTGGTTTCAAGCACGGAATCGATATATTTATAAACATTACCGTCTGTTCTCTCCCGAAGCTCCGGAACGATTTTGTCAGTCAGCCATTCAAGAAGCGCTCCCGCAGTTGAACTGTTTGGAAGAGCTAGATATTTCCCGTCTATTCCGTGGCAAAGAATAGGGAGCGCAGGAGCATCTGGAATCGTATCAACGGTTGCAGCAATAGCGAGTGCCGTACCAGTGGTTTCGCATACAACCCCGGTGTCAAAATTTCCGCAGCCAATTGCTGAGGCACATTGATCCAGAAGTCCCGACAGAACTATGGTATCCTTAGGAAGCGACAATGCATAAGCCACGTTATCTTTGATCCTACCGGCAATATGTGAAGGAGAAACAAGAGTGGGAAGCTTCTTTTTGTCTATGCCAGCAAGTTTCAGGAGATCATCGTCCCATGTTTTCTTTTTGATATCCATATATCCTGAACAGCAAGCCACTGTGTGGTCAGACTCAACAACTCCGGTAAATTCATATACAACGTAGTCCTTTAGAAGAAGGAACTTAGAAGTTCTTCTGAACCGCTCAGGCTCATTTTCACGCATGAACTTTAGCTTGAGAAGAGGGAGAATCGTATCATACCCCGGAATACCGGTTATATCGTGGAAACTCTTCTCATCGAGAAAACGTTTGAAATACTCTCCTTCTTGGTTTGCCCTTGTGTCAAGCCATACCCAGGCGTTATCAAAAGGCACGCCATCTTTATCAATAGTGATAAGTGTCTCCGCCTGACCTGTTACGCTGATTGCAACAGATTTCCCTTGGAAGCCTTCCTTGGGAGTTATACTTTTTATAACTTTAAATGCTGCGTCAATATACTTTTTTGGCTCAAGCTCGATTTTTCCCTCTCCAGGGTAAATATACTCCCATTCATGGGATGCTTCGACTAAAGGAGAAAAATCTAGGTCAAAAAGTGTAGCCTTTAGGGTGGTGGTGCCGTAATCAAGGACGATTATATAGTCCATAGTTAGATTACCTCTATGCCGAGAATATCGCAGAGACTCTTTATTGTATCATAGTTATCGCCATAGCTGACGATTATATGCTGATTAGCCACCTTATCGGCAAATTCACGCACCGGACATGAAAGCTTGACTTCGAGACTCGGAAGTTGAGGCGCAGGAGCATCCCAGCCGCATTCTTCCCACTTAGGAGGCTGTTTTGCTTCGCCGCGAAGAAGATGCATAACATACTTGCCGTTTGTGTATATGAGCCTTGCGAGAGTTAACTCTCCGTCCCTA
>JAAZBA010000351.1 GCA_012514045.1 Clostridiales bacterium
ATTCAATTTGCAAGGTGCAATCTCTTCCTCGCCGCACAGTTCCGCAGAACCGATAGGCTCAGTGACTTTTTTAGTCTATCACATCTCTGCGCCTTTGTCAAGTGCTTTTTTCGCTTTTTCCTAAAAAGTTTTCCAACACCAGACTCTCTACAGCCAGAAAGGACAAAATCGCCGCCTTTCTCAAGCGGCTCCGCTATTATATCACCATTCTCTACTCTTGTCAAGTGCTTTTATACGGTTTTTAAAAAAGAATTTTAAATTTTATACTAAACGGACGTCATGGATAACCATGACGCCCGCGTATCGATCTAAATCTTTTCTATTTAAACGGAGCTAAATCCGCTTATATCACTCAATCGCTTTCAATAAGACCATATCCCCCGGCATGACGCTTATACACAACACAGTACCTGTTTTCGTCCTCCGCATTCTTAAAGGCATAGAATTCGTGACCCAGTAGATTCATCTGAAGAATTGCCTCTTCCGTAGTCATGGGTTTGATGGCAAATCTTTTGCGTCTTACGATGTTAAAATCCTCTTCCTCAGGAACCTCAGACATTGCCGGAGACACTTCGCGTTCAAAGGCTCCCGTGCGTAGACGTTTCTCGAGTCTTGTCTTATTCTTGCGAATCTGGCGCTCTATCATGTCATCGACTTCATCTATTGCCGCATACATATCGTTTGCCGTGCTCTGCGCTCTGAAATACATGTTTGCGTAACGCACCGTTACTTCAGCAGTATACCTGCCTCTTTCTGTACGGCATACAACACTTGCTTCAGCATCACTCTGAAAAAACTTGTCAAGCTTTCCGAGCTTTTTCTCTATATATTGCTTCAGATGATCGGTAATTTCAAGTTTTCTTCCGGTATACGTAAATTTCATGTTGCAAACTCCTCTCAAGTTATTGCCAATGGATGATATTCAACACCTTGCCCTCCCTTCTATTATAATTATATCACAAGTACTATATGGATTTCAAGAGTTTTTTGTAAATTTTCTCTATAAAATATAAAGTCGCAGACCATGAAAGCATGCACAGTCTGCGACGCATTATTCACTTGGCTTCGAGTTTATCTTTACCGCCCACGTACATACGAAGGGTCTCAGGAATAAATATACTGCCGTCCTCTTTGAGATTATTCTCAAGAAAAGCGATAAGCATGCGAGGAGGAGCAACAACGGTGTTGTTAAGCGTATGGGGGAAGTAGTTACCCTTTTCTCTGCTCCTTACACGGATACCAAGTCTTCTTGCCTGTGCTTCTCCGAGGTTAGAACAGCTGCCCACTTCGAAATATTTCTGCTGTCTGGGAGACCATGCCTCCACATCAATGCTCTTGACTTTTAAATCAGCCAAATCACCGGAGCAGCACTCGAGAGTGCGCACAGGGATATCGAGGGAGCGGAAGAACTCAACCGTATAGCTGTAAAGCTTGTGGAACCAGTCCATGCTGTCCTCAGGCTCACATACAACCACCATCTCCTGCTTTTCGAACTGATGGATACGATACACGCCTCTCTCCTCTATTCCATGGGCGCCTACTTCCTTGCGGAAGCATGGGGAATAACTTGTAAGCGCCTGGGGAAGCTCGGACTCGTCGATCATTGTATCTATAAACTTTCCTATCATGGAGTGCTCACTTGTACCTATGAGATATAGATCCTCTCCTTCAATCTTATACATCATGTTTTCCATCTCGGTAAAACTCATAACGCCGCTTACCACGTTTCCGCGGATCATAAAGGGAGGTATATAATATGTAAATCCCTTATCAATCATAAAGTCACGAGCATAAGAGAGTATACCGGAGTGAAGCCTGGCAATATCCCCCTTAAGATAATAGAACCCGGTGCCACTTGTGCGTCTTGCGCTTTCAAGGTCGATACCGTCAAGCTTTTCCATAATTTCTATATGGTAGGGCACCTCGTACTCGGGAACAACAGGTTCGCCAAAGCGCTCGACTTCAACGTTTTCCGAATCGTCCTTACCTATGGGAACAGATTCGTCGATGATATTGGGGATAATCATCATTCTATCACGAACCTGAATCTCAAGCTCATTAGCCAAATTGCCGAGGCGTTCCATTTCGGAAGCCATATCGGAAACCTGCTTCTTAGCCTCTTCAGCCTCCTCATGATTGCCCTGACCGATAAGAGCGCCTATTCTCTTTGATATGGTATTTCTCTGGCTTCTGAGAGCATCGCTGCCTTGCTTCGCCTCGCGGAACTGTTTGTCCAACTCTACAATCTCATCAACGACAGCGAGTTTATCAAACTGGAACTTCTTCCTGATATTTTCCTTTACAAGCTCTGTGTCTGTTCTTACAAGCTTAATATCTATCATAATCTCACATCCTGTATTTTCTTCATATTTCGACAATACCCCCTTGTAAGGGGGTATTGTCTTCTATCGCTTTCTAACTCTCTCAAAAACTTATACTGTCTCCTCAGAGGCGGCATCTTCTTCAACTGCAACTTCTACTACAGAAACTTCTACTGTGAGAGCTTCATCCTTGGAAGCATCATCCTCCTCAACCGGGGCTTCTGCTACGTAGACATACTCCTCAGTAGCAGCACTTTTTTCAATTGCAGCCTCTTCTACAGGAACTTCCACTACAAGAGTCTCAAGAAGGGCACGGATACTGAGTGAAACTTTCTGCTTCTCATAATCTATGTCTGTGATCTTGACATCAATTATCTCTCCCTCTGTGAGAACATCGTCAGGCTTGGCGATACGGCGGTTTGCTATCTGTGAAATATGGATAAGTCCGTCAACGCCGGGGAGAATCTCAGCGAACGCGCCGAAAGGCATGAATTTAAGAACCTTAACCGAAACAACATCGCCGATGGAGCAGTTTGATATAAATTTGTTCCACGGATTGTCACTGGCTTTGCGGTAACCGAGAGAAATTCTTTTCTTTTCAGCGTCAAAGGAGAGCACAAATACTTCGACAATATCACCCACCTGCATAACCTCGGAAGGATGTCTTACTCTACCCCAACTAAGTTCTGAGATATGAACCATACCATCTACGCCGCCAATATCCACAAATACACCATAAGATGTAAGGTTTTTGACAACACCCTTATAGGTTTTCCCGACCTCTATCTCTGCCCAAAGCTTTTCGCTCATCTCGCGTCTCTCTGCCGCGAGTACATCGCGGATGGAACCGACAACTCTGCGTCTTGCTCTTTGAACCTCGCGGATACGAAGCTTGACAGTCTTCTTAACCATATCGGAAAGATCGGCATCTCTAGGAAGGCCTGTCTGGGAGAAGGGAACAAAAACTCTTATGCCGTTTACAGAAACAACAATACCACCCTTGTTGTCTTCCACCACGACACCCTCAAGAATCTCATCGTTGGCCTTGGCTTCCTCAATCCTGTCCCAACCTCTGATGGAATCCATCTTCTTCTTGGAGAGCATAATCATACCCTCAGCGTCATTAACTCTGACGACAAAGGCTTCGATTTCCTGCCCTACCTTCAGATTCTCTTCTATGTTATAAAGCGGATCATCGCTTATTTCCGACTCCGGAATATAGGCTGCGTGCTTGACTCCAAGGTCTACCTGAATCTCGCCTGATGTAATCTGGGTAATTATACCCGTTACTCTGTCGCCTGTGTAAAGAGTCCTTACAGACTGCTCCAGCAGCTCCTCAAAGCTTTGGTTTTCGCTGGTTTCCATGATTTCAGTGTTTTTGATTTCGTCACTCATCTTGTTTACTACCTCCTTAATTAACCATCCCGGCGCCGACGCACCCGCCGTCACTCCGATTCTGTCCTTTGTAGGCAAAGATATCCTACCGAGCTCATCCGCACTGCCAATAAGGAACACATTGCCGCATTCCTGTCTCGATATATCCGCAAGCTTAACAGTATTTGAGCTATGGCTGTCACCTATTACAAGCATACAATCGGATCTTTTGGCAAGACTTCGCGTTTCAGCTTGCCGTTCATCAGTCGCACTACATATTGTATCAAATATTTTTACATTTGTACACTGTTTTCTTGTGTATTTTAAAAAAATTTCCCATTTGTCTACATTTGACGTGGTTTGCGCCACTATAGCTATGCGTTTATACCTGTTATTCTCATCCGAGCGGAGCCATTTCTCAAAATCGTCGATGTTTTCCGCTACAATCGATTCACCGCTCCACCCTACAATACCTCTTACCTCGGGATGGACAGGGCTGCCGAATATAAAAATCGTTCTTCTGTCCGCCGACTCTGTTTCAGCGATACGATGAATTTTCTTTACAAATGGACAAGTGGCATCAATAATCTCGGCATTCTTTTTTTTCAGAGCATCATATACGTCTCTTCCCACACCGTGGGCTCTTATCACCACCCGGCTACCTTCCGGGATATCCTCTATGGTATCGGCAATTGTCACCCCTATGGAACACAGTCTCTCGCTTTCGGCAGTGTTGTGGATAAGCTGTCCCAAGGTATACACTTTGCCATGAGTTCGACATTGCTCCTCAGTGAGGCGCACCGCTCTCTCAACTCCCATACAGAAGCCGGCGGTTTTAGCCACCTCAATCGTCATTTATATTCCCTCTTCATGCGCTCAACCTCGCTCATTATATGGGAAGCGATTTCCTTATATTCCTCGGAAGCGGTTTTTTTGCTCTTAATGACTATCTCGACAGGCTCTCCGAACACAACCGTAACACAGCGAAACCACTTGCTGGCGTTGTGTATATACACAGGCACCACCGGTACCTTGGCAAGAGAAGCAATCATCACAGCTCCCGCCTTCGCGTCGTGCTCCTGCCCCTCCTTGACCCTTGTGCCTTCGGGGAACATAACGAGTTTGCGTCCGGACTTAATGGCGTTCACAGATGCGCGTATAGCGGAGATATCTCCGGTATTGCGTTTTACAGGAAAAGCTCCTACACCACGAAGAAACGCCGCCACAATCTTATTACGTGTAAGCTCCTCCTTGGCCATAAATGCCATCTTGTGCTTAATACCCCCCGCTAAAGCCACATAGAAAGGGTCACGCAATGCTGTATGGTTAGGGCACAGCACACAGGAACCTTCAGGAAGCTTTTCCTTTCCTCTGCTCCTGACAGGACAGCAGAGGGTAAAAAATATTCTTAAGCAAATAATTACAAAATTATAAAACATATTTGAGTCTCTCTTCAACAATCCCTGTTATGAGCTTTATGCTCTGTTCCAAGTCTAATTTCGTTGTATCCACGTCAATAGCGTCATCTGCTCGTTTCAAGGGAGCAATTTCACGGGTAGAGTCCCGAATATCCCGCTCTTTCATCTCCTCAAGAACCGACTCGTAGGTAACATCGCTTCCTTTTTCCTTTAGCTCCAGATAGCGGCGATGCGCTCTTACCTCCACATCGGCGTGAAGGTAAATTTTAATCTGCGCCTCTGGGATGACAACGGTGCCGATATCTCTGCCGTCCATGATCACGTGGTTCTTTGAGGCGATGGAGCGCTGAGTCTCAAGAAGAAATTCCCTCACCCAGGGAAGCGCTGAGCAACGGGAAGCATAGTTTGAAATACGAGGGGTGCGGATAAGCTCCGATACGTCTTCCCCGTCAAGGAACACTTTTTGGCTATCGCCTACATACTTAAGTTCCAATGTCACGTTTTGGCAGACTTTCTTTGCGTCCTCCTCAGAATCAGGACACCGTCCTGCTCTGTCTATCGCAAGCCCCAACGTCCGATACAAGGCTCCCGTGTCCACATAAATATATCCCAGATACTTCGCGAGGATCTTTGCAACGGTGCTCTTCCCCGCCCCTCCCGGGCCGTCAATTGCTATATTTATCATCGCATCCTCCGAAGTTACACAACCCTGTGCCCTAATCCGATTGCTACCTCATTGAGGTGCAACAGCCCTATGCGGAAGAACATGGCTACGCTTATGTGTTCTTTGTAGCGGGCTACGCCGATTTTCCCTCCGACATTCAAGCCTATGGCTTTATTAATAATCTGGCTGAGGGCTTCCCTGGCAGCTCCCGCTACAGCGCCCTCCTCGTTGTGGGTCTCCGTTATAATTCCCTCACGTTTAGCTGCCACTACGGCGCGCTCTATTATCTTGTTTATTGAGGGTATGAACTCCCCTCCGAAGTCCACCGCTACCGTGCCGAATCCGGCGGAGGTATACTCGTCTTTAATCGCTTTTTCCGTGTCTCTGTCTGGCGACAGCGAAAGCCTTATCGCTGCGCTCGCTACGTCTGCGCTGCCAGGAACCTTTACCATATTTCAATACCTCTCATTATAAAACGCTTGTGCCTGCCAAATAACCTGTAGACCAGGCTATCTGCAGATTGAAACCACCCGTGTATGCATCAACGTCAATTATCTCCCCCGCAAAAAACAGCCCATCAACCAGTCTCGAGACCATTGTGCAGGGATCTATCTCTTTTACCGAAACACCACCCGATGTGATGACTGCCTCAGATATATCACGCTTTGATTCTATGTCTATCCTGAAATCTTTGAGAAGCGTTATAATTGCTCTGCGCTCCTCTCGCTTTATTGTATTAACCTTACAGCCGCCGTCCATTCCGAGACGATTTATGAACACCTCAGAGAAAACCTTGGGCATGAGTTTTGGCATATAATTCGATATATCAAGATTTGAAAATTCCGTGAAGTCCCGAAGAAGTCTGTCATTAAGTGTCTTTTCATTAAGTGCGGGCTTCAGGTCGAGGGATATGACATATGCCGCATTATCCTTCCTCATATGGGCGCTTGAGGAGAGAATCATGGGACCTGTCACGCCGAAGTGGGTAAACAACATTTCCCCAAAGTCCTCATAAATCCTCTTTCCGTCTTTGTAAAGTGTAAGTCCCACGTTCTTAAGCGTCAGCCCTTGGAGCGGAGCGCATATCTCCATGTCCGCATTGAGAGGCACAAGGGAAGCTTTCGGCTCCACAATCACGTGTCCCAAGCTTCTAGCAAGCTCGTAGCCTGAGCCATCGGAGCCCGTCTTCGGGTAGGACATGCCTCCTGTTGCAAGAATAACGCTGTCACAACTGTAGTTTTTTCCATTGGCTGTTACCGATACAACCACGCCCTCCGAGGTGTTAATTCTCTCTGCATTGGCTTTTACCACCTTTACCCCCAGCCTCTTGGCATGGGCTCTCAGGGCATAGACCACATCAAGGGATTTATCAGACGCAGGAAACACCCGGTTTCCCCTTTCCGTCTTTAGCGGCACCCCAATGGACTCAAAGAAATCCATTGTATCCGAAGAGGAAAAGCGGCTGAAAGCACCATAGAGAAATCGGCTGTTTGTGGCAATGTTCTTCATGAGTCCGTCAGTATCGGTGTTGTTTGTAATATTGCACCGGCCTTTGCCTGTTATCCCAAGCTTCAGAAGCGTCTTTTCGCTGTGTTCAAGCACAGTCACACTATGACCTGAGGAAGCAGCGGTACAGGCAGCCATCATTCCGGCGGCGCCTCCGCCGATTATTATAACTCCCATTATCCTTTAAGCCCTTACTGGTACACTCTATACTCTTCCCATATACTCTCAAGCATCTCGAAGGTATTGGTGATTGTTTGCTTCTTCTCCACCCCTATAGCTACCACGTAAGCGTTGACAAGGCTCAAGGGCGCCACAAGGGAATCTACGAAAGAAGCGTTGTCGGTCTTGGCGTATAGGGGAAAGTCGGCGTACTGAGCTATGGGAGAAAGGGCGCTATCGGTTATGGCTATGACCTTCGCTCCTCGATCATGGGCAAACTGAAGCGCTTTTACGGTACGTCTTGAATACCGGGGGAAACTAAAGCCTATAACAAGGTCGCCTTCTTCCACTCTCAGCAGCTGTTCAAACATATCGCTTACGCTATTGGTGTTTATGAGTCTTACGTTGTCGAAGAGCAGATTGAAATAAAAATTCAGGAATCCTGCAAGAGCAGCGGTAGAACGCACTCCGATTATGTATATTCGCTTTGCGGAAATAGTACTCTCTATGGCTTTTGCGAACATATTCTCATCGATTGAAGATATGGTGGCGCTTATGCGCTCAATATCATCGTTCATTACACTCTTTAGTATATTGTGCTCGCTTAGAAGGTCTGCCGTAACTTCAAGACGCTGAACGGATGTAAGACGGTTGCGAATAAGATCCTGCAGCGCCTGGCTCAGCTCAGGGTAGCCTTTGTAGCCAAGACGGTTGGCGAAGCGTACAACTGTAGACTCGCTTATACCCACCACTTCACCAAGACGGTTAGCAGTCATAAATGCAGCCTTGTCGTAGTGGTCTATTATGTAGCGGGCGATTGCCTTCTGTCCCTTTGAAAAATCATCGTAGAGGCTGTTGAGTCTCGTCATGAGATCCATGGATTCAATTGAATTGCTTTCTTCCTGATTCATCACTCTATGCCCCCATTATATTGTGTTTTTAATTGAATTGATTTCGCTTTCCGTCAAATATCTCCATTTACCTTTAGGTAGAGAACCGAGAAGTATCTCTCCTACTCTTACTCTCACAAGACTTATAACCTTGAGGGAACAGGCAGCGCACATTTTTCGCACTTGGCGGTTTTTACCCTCGTGGATAACAATCGATATTGTGGCCTCCTCCTCGTCCCGGCGGATCATTTTCACTTTTGCCGGTTTGAGAAGAACGCCGTCAAGCTCAATTTCCCCGGAAAGGGACTTTACCGCCTCCTCAAGCGCGCCTTTCACTCTTACAATATACTCCTTCTCCACCTCGTGTTTCGGATGAGTGAGTCTGTTTGTAAGTTCGCCGTCATCAATCATAAGGAGAAGCCCTGAGGAGTTGATGTCAAGCCTTCCTACAGGATAAACTCTTTTTCCCACATCGGCTGTAAGGTCACGAACAGTTTTTCTCCCGCGCTCGTCACTCATTGTCGTCACCACACCGATGGGTTTATTTAGCATTATATATGTATTTTTATCTTTTTTTCTGTCTATTATTCTGCCATCGACAGTAATCTCATCTATATCCAGGTCAGCGCTGTCTCCTAAGGAAGCTACAACACCGTTTACATACACTCTGCCCTCGGCAATCATCTCCTCGGATGAGCGCCTCGAAGCAATACCCGCCGCCGACATGATTTTCTGAAGTCTTTCCTTCATTAATTCCCGCGTCCTCGCTTAGTAATTTCATTATGCAAATTATTATAACAGATATTTAAGATTTTTGCAAGATTAACGTCGGAAAAACTGCAAGATTCTCTAACCGAAGTTTCTTTGTTTTAGTCTTGGCGATTACAGCAAAAGGCATGTTCCGTCATTACTCTGCATCGGTATAAACATATATACAAGAGCAGCAGCAGGAACCTGTTTAACAAGTTTTACATAAATGGCAATTTCGAATAATGAAACATTCAGTACTATCGCAAAGCTGTTATTCTGCGACAGTTCATCTTCTTTTCGTGATATAAAAGAGAACCGACTCTTTTTTGAGACGGTTCTCTTTCTTTTACTGCTTTTCTGCTTTTTTCTTATCAAGCACCGCTGCAATTTTGTCCAGCACATCCGGCACCATCTCCACAATCCTGTCCACAGAGTTGGAGGGAGGAGCGGATACGCTTATCATTTTCACATTGCCCTCGCTTATTGTAAGGAATCCAATGGGAGAGATTGTTACTCCCGCACCAGCGCCGCCGCCGAAGCTTACAGGAGCTTCCGAAGTAGGCGTTTTGTTACCTCCGAAAGACGAGCCTCCGGATCCGAAGCCAAAGCTAACCTTTGACACAGGGATAATCATCGTACCGTCAGGTGCTGTTATGGGTGTTCCTATTATGGTGTTAACGTCCACCATTTCGCGTATCTTTTCCATTGTAATTCCCACAATTTCACTCAGCGGCTGTTTTGCATTCTCGCTCATATTTACCTCCATCGTCATTTAATTTCTTCATTTTCAAAGCATATCGCAGAAATCCGTATCCAATCGGTATCGCAACCGACAAAATCGCCCAAATACAGGTGCTTATTTTGATTTCACCCTGTGCTGTTGTTTTTTCCGATGTAAAGTCGGGGCCCAAATTTATTGAAAAATCCTTGACAGTGAATATTCTGCACAGCAGCGCGTAGGCGGTGTTCAGGATAAAGCAGAATTTTCCATATGTTTCCGCCGTTTTTGCCGCATCAGGGGACGAAACAACCACATCGGCTCTCAAGGTAACAATGTGTATGCCCTTGAAAAGCTTCGGAAGCCTTGACAGCGCGTCAAAAATGCATTCCAAAAGCGCAGGG
>JAAZBA010000298.1 GCA_012514045.1 Clostridiales bacterium
CGTACATTGAGTAAAATATACGTCCGTCTCTTACATTTGTCATGCGGTTAGTTATACATGTCGTAATGGTTATCGGTCGTTCACCACGGAAATTGACAGGCATACGGCTGAGGATATACTCACTGAAGCCCTCAATCTCTCCCAAGTCATATTTGCCGGACATAGTGCCTGTAAGCCTGCAGGCTCCGATTGTCAAGGTATGGGGCGTATATATGTTTTCTTTTGTAATCATATCCAAAGGGTCGCAACCAATTGTGATTCTGCTGCCCTCGTGATTGATTACGCTGTAGGGGAAGTCAAGCGACAGGAAAAACGAAACATCACCGCGTCTTATGAAGACGCCTATTCCGGAAAGCTTTGTTTCCGCCACGGTAATCTCATCATATCCGCTCCAGATACCGTCAAAATAATAGTATTCCCTTATAATACCGTCGCTATGTGGCTTGAGATATACACGAAGTGTGTCGTCAAACGAAAGATCAATGTCACACTTCGTATCGGATACAAGAGAAAACACCTCTCCCTTAAAATAGATTGAAACACCATTGGCAGATACGGAAAGACCGTCTATTGTGAATGATACATCGACAGGAATTCTGAAAGAGGTTGAGTAGTCAATATTCTTCATATTAATCACAATTCCTTTTCTAAATCTTTCTAAAATCTCTCAAGAAATCAATATCCTCAATCTGAAAACTTTTACCATTGAGGTAATCCAGAATACCGCTATCAGATTTGAAGCAAAACTCAAGCTTGTATGAATAAAGCGCCTGACGGCGGTAACCATCCGTTCTGCCGTATTTTGTGTCTCCTACAAGCGGACAGCCTATATAAGCCATGGATACTCTTATCTGATGTGTACGCCCAGTGTGAAGTTCGCATTCTACAAGCGAGATACCTCCTCTTGTCTCAAAAACCCGGTAGTCGGTTAAAGCATTCCTCCCATCTTTTACAGGTTTTTCATAAAAGTACACTTTTTTTCCATCTATATCGCGGCGTATATATCCTTCAATTCTGCCCTTTGGAGGGTCAGGCACACCGTGTACGAGGCAGAAGTAAAGTTTACGAAGCTCACGGAGACGTATCTTCTCGTTCATTATTCGGAGAGACTCTGCGTTCTTGGCGGCAATGACTATCCCTCCTGTATTACGGTCAATCCTGTTGCAAAGAGCAGGAACGAAAGCGTTTTCTTCCTCGGGATTCCATTCGCCCTTAGAATATAGGTAAGCTTGGATATGTAATATAAGAGTATTGACACACTCTGTCTCATCTTTATGAACAACCATACCGGGACGCTTGTCCACAAGGAGGATATTTTTGTCCTCATACACTATATTGAGCTTCGGGACAACGGTTTTGTATGCTGTTGTATCGCTGATTTCCTCAAAATATTTATCGGGAGCGTATACTCTTAAGATATCTCCCTCAGAAAGTCTGTCGGATCCGTCGCAGCGCTTACCGTTTAGCTTGATATCCTTCTTGCGAATCAATTTTTGTGCAAGTGAACCGGGAAGCCTCGGCACTGCTTTACGCAGAAACACATCCACACGAAGCGAAGCATCGTTTTTATTAATTATAAATTCTCTGATTTTTACCACCTCGTTTAGTGTTTACAACAGGTGAAAAATATGGTACCATTATTATATCACACAAGTGAAAGGATGGGTAGCATACCTTGAAAATAAACATAAAATTACTTATAATGATTTTTGTTACAACGCTTTGTCTTTCAGCTATTACTATGGCGGCAGGGAAGCCTTGCCAAGAGATGAAGCTTCTGACAGACTTAGGATTTATCAGTGAATCGCAGGATCCTGATGAGATTCTGACGAGAGAATCAGCAGCCGTATTGCTCTGCAAAATACACGGATCTATCAGCCGGTCACTTCTTTATGATAACGGAAAATGTCCCTATAATGATGTAACAGGAATAGAGGCACGTTATATTACATTAATGTACAAAGAGGGATTGATTAAAGGGTCAAATAGTTACCGACCTGAAGAGTGCATATCAGGTAAAGACTTTATGACAATCCTTTCCCGTATGCTGGGCTATGATGGTATTACACCGGAGACAATAAAGCTTTTTGAGGACAAAGATCCTGGAGATACCGTTACGTTGGATGAAGGATGCCGATTGGCGATTGCTGCCCTTCGTGCAAAAGTAAAGGGGAATAATTTAAGCCTTTCCGAAACGAGGGCAAAGGATATACACAACGATTATGACAAACAGACAGCTCGTGCTTTAATGGGGGAGAGCATATCATTTAACACAATATCTTCAATACTCAACAGTATGGATGAAGTGAAATCCTATGAACTAACCGGTAAAGGAACTTACGAAATAATCCCTCTGGATAGTTCCTATGAAAAGAATCTTTCCATAGACACAAGCGTCAGGACGAACCTTGAATCTGAGCTTTGCCTGATTACCATGGATGTGAAAACATATCTTGACGGAAACTGTGTTGACAGGCAGAAAGCTGATGTTTTCTGTGAAGACGGAGAACTGTTTTACACAAGGCTGGATATGAAGTACTGGGAACAGGACGAGAATGTGAAGAAAAGCACTGTGAAGTCCTATGTTGTAATTCATAACCATCTCTTTAGTCTACGGAACGATTTCTATAAGACAAGCAGAGTGTTTGAAACAGAGGAAGAAATCCGTATCATGGGAATTCTCGACATGCAAAATCTTATAACGGAAATAACTACTATTGACAGATCTTGTAAATATCTATATGATTTGGAAATAGTGGTTGATAAAAAGACAAACCTGATAAAATCCGCTCATGTGACCTATACTGACAGATGGATCGATAATAATAAAAATTTTACAAAAGTTACGTTCCGAGTAGACTACGTTTTCTCCGGTTACAACGAAACGGAAGTTAAAAGACCTGACATTGCAAAAAGATAGAAAAAGCGCTGCGCAGATTGAAAAAACGCGCAGCGCTTATAATAATTTAAGTGAATTAGGCTTTCATGCTTTCCTCGATTGCTACCGCAACAGCGACTGTAGCGCCAACCATCGGGTTATTACCCATTCCGATAAGACCCATCATTTCCACATGAGCCGGAACAGAGGAGGAGCCTGCA
>JAAZBA010000186.1 GCA_012514045.1 Clostridiales bacterium
AGGATGCACGGAAATTGGTCTTTTAATAAAGCAAAAAGATTCTGCGCTCCCTGTCTTTGACACAACTCAGATCCATGGACAGAGGGCAGCGATGCAAGCAATTGACTGACAAATTCCAGTTTATCTAACTAACTCTCTGAAAACCCTTGATTTTACTGGATTTTTCAGCAGTTTCATACTCATATTTAATGTATTTTCCCTTGTTTTTGCCCTTATGAGCGAAAACAAGGGAAAGTTTTGTTTTTAGCCGCCGACTACCTTGTCGAGCAGTCTTGCGGAAGTACGCTTCGCTTCCCTTGTAGCGTGAGCATACACATTCATTGTGGTACTTACATCGGCGTGACCTAAAAGCTCCTGCACATCCTTCGGTGCTGCTCCGTTGGAGAGCAGATTACTTGTGAATGTGTGGCGGAGTTGGTGGAAATGAAAGCCATCCAAACCCTCTACTTTTTGCTTTGCCCTTTTGCACATATTTCCAACCGTACTTGGAGATTCGTATGCTCCATCCGGTCTAAGGCATACAAAGGATATTTCTTTGTAGCCTTCGGGAACTTCTTCCGTTCTCGGTAAGCTGTAAACCTCATAATAGGTGCGGTCTTTTTCTTTGACTTCGCAGTAATAATTGAGGCTGTATAGCTCGCTATATTTGAAACGGTTTTTGTGCTGTTCGGCTTTGGCAGTTCGTAGAATTGCCGCCAGCGTGTCGCAGAAGTCCACTGTGCGGATCTTCTTGCGTTTGGTAGCTCCTATTTCGGTTTTGTGCCTTGTCCCGTTGTATCGCATACTGCGGCGTACCGTAAGGTACTGCTTTTCAAGATTTATGTCCTGCCAAGTTAATCCGCAAACCTCGCCAATGCGAAGTCCTGTGTAGTAAGCGATCTGTATGGGGAGTAGTGCAGGGTTATCCTTTGCTTTCAGAAAATCCTCAAGCCTTAGATACTGTTCGTGAGTTAGCGTTGGTGTGGAAGTTGTTTCGCCATCTTCATCCGAAAACAGTTCGTATTTTTCCTTTTTCCCTCGCCATACAACATACTGCATCGGGTTAAAGGATATTAACCTTTTTGGGAATACCGCAAAGCGGAACGCTCCTTGCAGAACGGCGGAGAACAATCGCAAGTATCCCTTGCTGAGTGCCTTTGCTGTTGTGCCGTCTGGATTTGTCCCGGCGAAGCTGAGAAAATCCATAAACGCCTGCAAATGGTCGGCGGTCACGCTTTTCAGTTTTCTGTTGCCAATGGGGCACTGCTTAATACGATTGACCGTACCTTGATACGCCATAACCGTACCGTTGCTCAGATTGCTCGGCTTCAGTTCTTCTTCCACCCACATATCGAGCAACATTCCCACCGTTGCGTTTTCGGATTTTGCTACGAATTTCTTTTCTTCGTAATCTTCCATTGCCTTGCGGAGCAGGGCTTCCGTTTCGCTCTTGCTTTCCGTACCCGCAAACTCTCGCTGTACCTGTTTTCCGCTTTCATCTTCGATATAAAAGCGGTAGTACCACTTTTTGCCTTTCTTTCTTACAGAACCTTTTGCCATAGATAAAATTTCTCCTTTCTATCCGTGGCAATCGGGACTGTGACATATGGTGTGCGTAAAGTAAATAGTGTCACTTCTGCCGATTGTTTTCAATCGGCATTTTTATTGTCAAGGTGCCACGGAATTATTCTTTTCAGATAGCCTTTCTTCGGCTTCTGTCACTATCCCGAAGAGATCGCCCATCTTTACAGCGGTACGACCTTCATCGTAGATATGTAAAATCCCGTCAAGAAATCGTTTCATATCTTCGATAGGTAATTCCATTTCTTTGCGATAGACTCTTTCGGTTATCGCTCCCGACTCAATAGCATACCGCATAAGCGACTGCTTCAATCCTTCATCCTCTGCCACACGGTCAACCTCTGCCATGGCATCGGCAAAGTGATGGCAAAGCACAGAGTATAAATCAATTAGCTTTCCGAGAAATGATGTAAGCAACTGTTGGTGCGGCTCTCCCTTTACGGTGGAAGATACCGTATCAAGATATTTCTTGATGTGTTGCTCAATGTCCTTTTGGCAGAGTGTATAGGTATCGTATTCCTTATCATCGGAAAGACCTGTCAGCCATTCGGGAGTGGTAAGAAGTGCCTCGGCAAGACCGTTGATAATCATTGTTCGCTTCGGATCAACGCCGTCTGCTTCATACCTTTGAATGGTGGACTTGTTTACACCGATACGCTTGCCAAGCTCCGGCATAGAAAGTTTAAGTTCTATTCTACGCTCTTTAATGCGTTCCCCGACTTGTTTTGGGGTAAACATTGTTTCTTCTTTCAAGGTATTCACCTCCTGTTTGAGTATAGTATAGCACAAACAAACTCAATTTGCAACCCTTATTTGCAAAAAATATTAAAAATAATTCTTAAAAGGTTGCAAAATGGGTTGACAAGTGATAGCAAAATAAGTATAATGATAATACCAAAGTTGCATTTTGAGTATTTATGAAAGGAGAACAACACTATGAACGCAATCAAAATGGGAATGACAATCGAAGAAGCGGCAGAAACCAGCGGCATCGGCAGGAACACAATGCGAAAGTTGGTGGACTGGGGCAAGCTGCCTGTTCTGAAGGTCGGGCGTAAAACCATTATCCGCAGGGATACCTTAGAGCGTTTTATGACCGTCAATCAGGGCAGAAACCTACTGTGTCAGGATGATGTCCGCAAGGTAGAGTAAACCGTTCTCAAAGCCCTCGGCGTTTGAGAGCGAAATACACCCCTCGCACAAATCTACGATTTGTTCAAGAGGTATTTCGCCCTTGCAGGGAGCCTGTATCACAGCTTGTCGGCATACACCGCCGCTATGATACAGAGAAAATTGCCACCGCAATTTTCAATGGCTGTCCCGTCAGCTTTTGCCGCCGAAACAGCCGCAACCGACAAGTCGGTTGCAAAATGAGAACGCACCTTTACAACACAGAACGGAGATGATTTATGACACGCCACAGCTTTATTCAGATGTCAAAGCTGTCCAATGTCAAGGGAAGAATATCGTATATTACAAGCCACGCAAGACAGGAAAACCTCTATGCCACCTACCGCACCGCAGACAATGTCTTTTGGGGCAACCTCGCAAGGGAATGTCAGCAGGAGTTCAGGCGAAGCGGAGCAGACGGAAAGTGTATCGAAGCAAGGGAACTAATAATCGCCTTGCCCGAAGTTTACACCACCTATGAGCCGCAACAGGTACTCGAAGATTTCACAGAGGAATTTCGCAGACGGTACGATGTGGAATGTGTATCGGCTCTCCACCACAACAAGAGAAAGACCAATTACCACATCCACCTCATATTCAGCGAACGGCGGTTACTTGCCGAGCCGGATATAAAGATCGCCACCCGAAGCGTATTCTATGATGAAACAGGCAAGCGGGTACGCACCAAGAAAGAGATAACCGATGAAAGCGGCAAAGTCCGTGAGAGCTGCACCGTTATCCCGAAAGGTGGCGTTTATGAACAGCACCTTTTCACCGTAAAGGATGACCGTTTCAAAAGCGACCCTTTTCTTCGGGAAGTAAAGGAAATCTATACCGCCCTTATCAATCGGCATATCTCCGATCCCGAACAGCACCTAAAGGTGTTCAATCCCGACAGTATCTATCTGCCGACCAAGAAGATCGGCAAGAACAATCCCAAAGCCGCAGAAATTGAAGCCGACAATGCCGCAAGGCAGGAATGGAACAGAACGGCGGATATGGCACTCATATCGGGAATTGAGGAAACAAAGATACTGGAAATCAAGAAAGAGGAGATCCACCAAAAAGCAAGTCAGTCCATTAAAGCGAATGGATGGCTGCCCAACCTATTCCGCAGTATCGTAAGCAAGGCAAAGGAATTTTTGCAGAA
>JAAZBA010000371.1 GCA_012514045.1 Clostridiales bacterium
AGAATATTTTTCTACTCCAACGGAGACTTTGAGCGCATCAAATCAAGAGCGCTGGAGCTTATGGTGCTCCTTTCCCGCGCTTCAATAGAGGGAGGCGCCGAGCCGGGAGTTATCTTTTCCATAAGCGACAGCTTTATGGAAAAGGCTGAGGAAGCGGAAAATATCGAGGAGCTCAGCGTACTGCTGTCGGGGATAATAAACAGATACATAGGATATATTTTCGATTTCCGTGAAATCAAACACACGGACACGGTTTATAAAATCCTGTCATATGTGAAGAACAACTACATGAGGAAAATCACCCTTGACGACATTGCAAGCAGCGTATACCTTTCAAAATCCTATCTGAGCGGCATTTTTAAGGATGAGATGGGCATAAGCCTCACCTCCTATATCCAGAGGATAAGGATAGAAAAAAGCGTGGAGCTTATGGAAAACACCACACTGTCCTTAAGCGAAATCGCCGATAGCACGGGATTCAGCGACCAGAGCTATTTTTCAAAGGTTTTCAGAGAGATAACCGGTTTTACCCCGAACAAATATAGGCTAAAAACGACAGAAGAAAAACAGGAAACAATACCGCCGGAGGGGCGGAGAACAGGAGAGTAAATATGGAAATACTCAAGGAAATCAGCGCCTATCTGCAGCAGGGCAGAGCTCCCAAGGTAAAGGCGCTCGTTCAGGAGGCTATTGACGCGGGCATCGCCGCTAATGTAATCTTAGAGGAGGGGCTTCTCCCCGGCATGAGCATTGTAGGTGATAAGTTCAAGAACAATGAAGTATTCGTTCCCGAAGTTCTGATTGCAGCGAGAGCCATGAATCAGGGCGTGGCGATCCTCAAGCCCTATCTTGTAGAAGAGGGCGTAAAAGCCAAGGGTACTGCGGTTATCGGCACCGTCAAGGGAGACCTTCACGATATCGGAAAGAACCTTGTGAAGATGATGCTTGAGGGCAAGGGACTCAGTGTTATAGACCTTGGCGTTGACGTATCAGCGGAGCAATTTGTCGCGGCTGCAATAGAGAACAATGCCGACCTTATCTGCTGCAGCGCTCTTCTTACAACCACAATGAACGAGATGAAAGCTGTTGTGGAAAAGGCTACAGCTGACGGCATAAGAGACAAGGTCACGATTATGGTAGGCGGCGCCCCCATAACCCAACAGTACTGCGACAGCATCGGAGCCGACTACTATGCGCCTGATGCCGCTTCCGCCTCCGATATAGCGATCAGGGTCTGCGCGGAGTAACATATATATAAAGATGAATACAGCACAATGGCTCGAGAAAATAAGGCTCGAAAAGATATCTATGCCCATTTTGTCATTCCCAAGCGTGGATTTGACGGGAAAAACAGTTAAAGAGCTAATATCCTCAAGCGATGAGCAGGCAAGGGGAATGAAGGCGATTGCCGACAGATGCAAGGCTGCCGCGGCTGTGTCCATGATGGATTTGTCCGTGGAAGCTGAGGCTTTCGGAGCGGAAATCCGCTATAGCGATAACGAAGTGCCCACGGTGTCCGGCAGAGTGGTGCGTGGAAAAGAAAACGCCGAAGCTTTGCGAATCCCCAAGGTGGGAGACGGCAGAACAGGCAGATATATCGAGGCAATCGGAAAAGCGAAGAAGCTTATTACAGATCGTCCGGTATTTGCCGGAGTGATTGGCCCTTTTTCCCTGGCGGGAAGGCTTATGGATATGACGGAAATTATGATAGACTGCTTCATGGAGCCGGAGGCGGTGCACACTGTGCTAAGAAAGACCTCGGAGTTTATCGCCGCGTACATAGAAGGCTACAAAGTGGCAGGCGCTGACGGAGTGATAATCGCGGAGCCCGCAGCGGGCATAATATCCCCGGGAATGAACGAGGAGTTCTCCGTTTCATACCTTAACGACATTGTGTCAAAAGTAAAAACGGATAATTTCACCGTAATATACCACAATTGCGGAAGAACGATGCAGCTTCTCCCCGGCATACTTAAAATCGGAGCTGACGCTTACCACTTCGGTGACGCGGCAGACATGAGATATATTTCAGAGCATATCCCTGAAGAGACGGTTTTTATGGGCAACATAAGCCCCTCGAGGGAATTCAAGTGCGGCACTCCTGAGTCTGTAAAGACGGCGGTACGCTCACTTCTTGATGACATGAAGGGAAAGAGCAATTTTGTCCTCTCTTCCGGCTGCGACATACCCCCGGGCACCTTATGGGAGAATATAGACGCCTTTTTCGCCGCGGCGGAGGAGGAATAAAACAATTCGGATGTGTGTCCGGTTTTTATGTAAAAGAGAATCCTATAAACACGGAAAAAGACATCGGGAAACCGGTGTCTTTTTAATATTTTCGTTGAGTTTGCCGTCTGATTGTGGTACAATACTCGTAACATAATAAAGGGAGTGAGAACTTGTGACCTTCGATGTAAATCACCCTGTTTTGTTCCTCCTTGCGGGTATCGTCGTGGCGGCGGTGCTTGCCCAATCGGTATACTTCCTGATTAAGGCATGGAAGCGTGGAAAGGTGCTGGGAATGGACAAGGCAAAGCTTCGCAGAATTTCCGTGACGGCGGGAGTGTTCACCATAGCCCCGGCAATCGCCATTGTAATCGGCGTTATAACCCTTGCAAAGGATCTGGGCATTCCCCTCCCATGGCTGAGGCTCAGTGTGGTGGGATCTCTGTCCTATGAGACAATAGCTGCCGCTAACGCAGAAAGCGCAATGGGGCTGACATTCGGACAGGTAAGCGCCCTCATCGCCTCCCAGTACGTCACCATCACCATAGTTATGACGTTAAGCATCCTTGTAGGTATATGGCTTGCACCTGTTGTCAGCAAGAGGCTTTTGGGCGGTATGATAAATCTTGAAAAGCGGGACAAGAAATGGGCAGAACTGTTCCAGTCCGCTTTGTTTATCGGAATGATAGCGGCATTTGTAGGATATGTTTTCTGTGATGTGTCCACTGTGGCGTCCGGGGATCTTTCAGGACTTATCCCAGTGTGTGTAATGCTTGTTTCCGCCATAGTAATGACTATCTCCGGGCTGCTTGTAAAGAAGCTGAAGTTTAGATGGATATCCGATTACGCTCTGCCGGTAGGCCTTGTCGTCGGCATGATAAGCGCTATCCCCATAACAGCATGGCTTTCATAGGAGGTGTGAGAAGATGAAAAAGAATCTGTCCTATATTGACAGTGTCCACAGATCGGGAAGAATATGGAACCTCTGCATGATGGTAATGATGATAGGCTATCCCGTTGCGGTTATGATAATATTCGGTGTACTCCCCGACACAAAGGGAATGCTTCTGGGACTTCTGGCTACAGCCCCGATGTACTGGGCTGTAGGTATAATCGAGACCTTTACCTATATCCCAATGCTGGGAGCCGGAGGCTCCTATCTGTCCTTCGTTACCGGCAATATATCAAACCTTAAACTCCCATGCGCCCTCAATGCACTTGAGCAGGCAAATGTAAAAGCCAATTCCGAGGAGGGAGAGGTTGTATCCACCATCGCCATCGCCGTTTCAAGCATTGTAACGACGGTTATAATAATCCTCGGTGTTATCCTCCTTGTGCCGCTCACACCTATACTTGAGGCGCCCGCGCTGGCGCCCGCCTTCGCCCAGCTTATTCCCGCCCTGTTCGGCGGACTGGGAGTAGTATTCATATCCAGAAACTGGAAAATTGCTATAGCTCCGGTATCTCTTATGCTTATATTGTTCATATTTGTTCCAGCGCTCAACACAAGTAACGTGGGCATCATGGTGCCTGTAAGCGTGCTATTTACCTTAGGCATATCACGGCTCATGTATAAAAAAGGAATATTGTAATATTCAAGACAACCCGGAAAGGAGTCGCATTATGGCAGCGCTTATGATAATTCTTTTATTAATTGTTCTGTTTATCGCTTTAATACTTTACCGTACCCTGCGGTTTCTGCCTAAGGAGAGTGTAAAACCCGACTCCGGAGAAGTCACCTTCGACGCGGAAAAGTCCATTGAGGCGCTGAGAAAGCTCATACAGTGCAGGACAATATCCTACTACGACAATTCACTGGAGGATGACAGCGAGTTTCTGAAGCTTGAATCTTTCCTGTCGGAGCTGTACCCCAACGTCATAAAAACCTGCGAGAGAATAAATCTCCACAAGAGAGCGATTCTATTGCGCTGGAAGGGCAAGTCGAGCGACAAGCCTAGCGTCATGATGGCTCACTACGATGTAGTGCCGGTGGAGGAGGATAACTGGCAGAAAGCCCCTTTTGAAGGTATAATCGAGGAAGGAGTGCTTTGGGGCAGAGGAACCCTAGACACAAAGGTCACCTTCGGCGGTGTTCTTGGAGCGGCGGACACCCTCATAGCCTCTGGCTTTACCCCGGAACAGGATATCTACCTTGCCTTCTCCGGTGGAGAAGAGGTGAGCGGTGAGAGTGCAATAAAAATAGTTGAATATTTCGATAAGAACAACATAAAGCCTGAAATCGTTGTGGATGAGGGAGGCGCCGTTGTAAAGGACGTGTTCCCGGGAGTAAAAGAAAAGTGCGGACTTATCGGCATCGCCGAAAAGGGTATGATGAATGTGAGCTTCTCCATTGAATCCGGGGGCGGCCATGCCTCCGCGCCGAAGCCCCACACGCCGATCGGCATCCTATCGAAAGCCTGCTGCGACATGGAGAACAACCCCTTCCCTATGCACATAACAAAGCCTGTGAGGGAGATGTTCGACACATTGGGTCGCCACTCCTCATTTATATACCGTATGATATTCGCTAATATTGACATTTTTAAGTTTGTCCTTGACATGCTGTGCAAAAAGATCGGTGGCGAACTCAACGCCCTTCTGCGCACCACCGTTGCCTTTACCCAGGCAAAGGGGAGCAAGGCTCCCAACGTAATCCCCCCGACAGCAGTCTTTACCGCAAACTTGAGACTCAACCCCATGGACACCGTTGAAAGCGCGGAAAAAAGGATAAAGGACACAATAAAAAACGAAAACGTCAACGTAACCGTTATGGACGGTGTAAACCCCAGCCCTATATCAGAGACAGGATGCGATGCATGGAACAAGGTGGCGTCGGCTGTGGCAGGCACGTGGGAGGGCTGCATAGTTTCCCCATATCTGATGGTTCAGTGTTCCGACAGCCGCCACTACGGCAGAATATCAAACCATGTCTACCGCTTCTCCGCCATGGAGTTGACAAGCGAAGAAAGAGCCTCGATCCATGGAAACAACGAGAGAATCAAAACGGAGAATATCGGAAAAGCTGTGGAATTCTACATAAGGCTGCTCAGACAGTGCTAAAAACTGATAAGGAGAAAAGCACATGCGTATTCTTGACAGGGATAAGCTTGTAAAGAAATTGACGGACAGGGCAAACGAGGACATAAAGTGGAAAAGAATAGCGGGAGCGGCGATGATAGTCCGTCAGAGCGGCGAAATCGTGGCGAATCTGAAGCTGGGAGTAAGAGATATTACCACAGGTGAGCTTTTGAGAAAGGGAGACATCTTCCGTCTTGCCTCAAACACAAAACCCACAACGGGAGCCGCATGTCTTGTAGCCCTTGACAGAGGATACTTCGACCTCTACGATAAAGTGTCAGACTATCTGCCACAATTCAGGGATATGTACGTAGGGCGTATTGAAGGAGACAGGGTGGTGCCGGATCGCAAAGCGAAAAGCGACATTCTTATATACCAACTCCTGAGTCACTGCTCCGGCCTTGTGGCAGAGGATGAAATCGGCAATCTGCAGAAAAGCTACATGCCCAGGTCCGTCTATGAGACAAACCGCACCATGACCGATTACTGCGCGGAGCATACATATCTCTCATTCGATCCATCTGCAAAAACCGCTTATTCCGGCTACGCCGCCTTTGACGTGGTCATGCGGATAATCGAGGACAAGAGCGGCATGACGCATGCGGAGTTCCTTAAAAGGAACATATTTGATAAAATCGGAATAAAGGATTTGACCTTCAACCCCACCGAGGAGCAGTGGAGCCGTATGGTCACAATGCACGACCGCACGGATGACCCCTCTATGGTAACAGTGGAAATGGGAAGGCACACTTTTGAAGGATTCCCCCTCACCTACACAAGCGGAGGCGCGTCGCTTTGTGGCTCAATCGAGGACTACAGTGTGTTTGCCGAGCTTTTACGCCGCGAGGGAGAATATGACGGGGAAAGGGTTTTCGATGAAAAACTGATTGACCTTATGAAAACCCCCTATGTACCTGACGGCACGCCGGGAAGAAACGAGACCGACAGCTGGGGGCTTGGCGTCAGGGTCGTGGTGCACGACAGCATCCTTCCTATTGGCAGCTATGGCTGGAGCGGAGCCTATGGCACCCACTTCTGGGTGGATCCGGAAAACGATATCACCGCCGTATACATGAAGAACAACCGCTGGTATGACAGCCACGGAGCGGGACTTACAGGTCTTAACTTCGAGCGTGACGTTATGTCATGCCTCATTTGACGAGCCGGACGGAAAAATGTTGGTTTGTCAATGATATGTTACACCGAGGCACAAAAAATTAAAGAGAGTAGTTTTA
Organism: Clostridiales bacterium; assembly: GCA_012514045.1. GTDB lineage: Bacteria > Bacillota > Clostridia > Oscillospirales > QAMX01 > JAAZBA01. The sequence continues at coordinate 6,540 of JAAZBA010000371.1, forward strand.
GGAGAATTCCAGTTAAGAGGCCGCATAGGGAAGTTGTTGTATTTACGGAGATGAACAGCAAGCT
>JAAZBA010000117.1 GCA_012514045.1 Clostridiales bacterium
CGCCGCAGATGTCTCCTCCCTGCTTGGCGCCGCCCAGGTAGTGATGGACCGAAAGCGCGTTGGGAGCGATGCTTCGCTGATTCCTCGTAATATGATCCAGCGCCTTACCTGGCCAGCCCGGGAGTCCATGGCGCGTTGACAGCCCCAGACCGATGAAATATAGCTTCTTTCTGTCATCACGCAGTACCGTCTGATATTTGAGATATGTCTGAGCGTAAGCAACGGGATTGTTGTAATCTATGTGCCACACGTTTTCATCCGTGTTGCCGATGCCCCAGAATTTTACGTTATATGGTTCAGGATGCCCGTTTTTCGCCCTCATTGCTCCGTATTTCGTGTCAACAGAGCCGTTTACATACTCAAACCAGTCAAGAAACTCCTCCGGAGAGCCTGTAGCGGTGTTTACGGTGAGGACAGGGTCCGAGCCTGTAAGCTCACAGAACCGCATAAATTCATCTGTACCGAAATCGTTTCTCCATACCCTATTGGCTGGATCCGCTATTGGGTGCAGCCTTTGTTTTCTGTCCTTGCCGATGCCGTTCTTCCAGTGGTAGTGGTCGGCGCAGCAGCCCCCCGGCCAGCGCATCGCTCCTATACCCAGTTCCCGGCAGCCCTCAATCACATCGAGCCTTATGCCGTCAATGTTTGGAATATCGCTGTCCCTGCCGACCCATATTCCATCGTAAATAACATGTCCGAAGTACTCAAAAAACACGGAATGGATGTACTTTGACACAAAATAATCCTTTCTCGCCGTGGGAATAATCCTGTAATTCATCTTCTCCACCTCACGAAAATGTTTTGTGTATACATTATATCAACAGGTGAAAAACATTTCAAGACCTTTTGCATTGAAATGGCGCTGTTTATGTGAGATAATAAGATAGATAGTTTCAAGGAGGGATATAATGAAAATAATAGACATAGACCTTGGAGGCTACAAAATCCTCCAGCTTAAAAACAGCTCACGGACACAGATGATGTCCTATATCATCACAACCCCGTCGGGGAAAATATTCGTTATCGATGGAGGAATGGAGGCGGACTGCGGCTATCTTGCCCGGGTGCTTCGCTCTATGGGAGGAAAAGTTGATGTTCTCCTGATTTCCCACGCACATGGAGATCACTTCGGCGCTCCTTGTAAGTTGTTCAAGGGCGGATACGGCGTTGAATTTGGCTGCCTGCTCATAAACCTCCCTCCGAGGAAATGGCTTACAAAGGCAGAACCGGGGAGCGTTGTATATGAAACCCCCGATAAATTTTACGAAGACCTTGCCTGCTACAAGGGGCTCACCATAAAGCCACGACAAGGGGATGTATATACCCTCGATGGCATGGAAATCCGGGTGCTCAAGGACTGCAGCGATTATATGCGATACGATGAGACAGAGAAATCCCCCATAAACGATACTTCAATAGTTGTACAGGTGTGCTTCCCCAACGGGAAAACCGCTTTATTTTTAGGCGATCTTGGAGAACACTCCGGAGATGTTCTCGCGGAGATGTATGGGGAAGATCTCAGGAGCGATATAGTGCAAATGGCGCACCACGGGCAGCAGGGAACGGGGAAGAATGTGTACGAACTGGTTAATCCCTCTGTGTGCCTTTGGCCGACTCCGGACTGGCTCTGGACAAATGACTCCGGCAAGGGCTATAACTCCGGCCCGTGGGAAACCTTTGAGACGAGAGAATGGATGGAAAGTTTGGGCGTCAAGCTCCACGGCAGGGAGTTTGACGGAGATGTGCTTGTGAAATAGGAGGAAATTATACGAAATGGAATATTCAAAAGACTTTATTATATCTGGTATACATGTAGGAGAGCATTCCTTTGAACCTGAGGCAGTAATCCGCGAAATCAAGGAGCGGTGCATCGACCGAGGCATGAACTTCGTCACCATCAGGACGAACAGAGAGACAGTGCCTGCGGAGTATTTCTACAAATGGGCAGAGTTTCTAAGGGACAATAAAATATATTTCATCTTTCTCTATACAATCCAGCACGCTCCCGCAGGAAGAGTATCCCAGCTGACAAAGGAAATTGTCAGTGGGATAAAGGAAATCGCCGGAGAGTACTTTCTCGGCGACATGATAGGAGAAGTGGGAAGCTCCTACGCCTGCAAGCTTCCCGGCTACTACATCCCCGGCCGGGAGGAGATGCCAAAGCAGAATGCCCGGGATATGCAAGAGGCAAAGGACAATTATATAAAAAAGGTGTCTACCCTTATCGAGATTGACAAAGGTTTGGGAATAGAGAAGATATCCTCAGTTGAGGCTACTGTGCTGAACAGCTACAACCTTGAGGCGGGAGTCACGATCCCTATGTGCGAACTGATGTGCGGAAATCCGGAGATCGTGGTATCTGCTCTCAGGGGAAGCGCCAAAGCCTATTCTTGCCCGATATGGGGCACCTACATCGCCCACGAGTGGTACGGAGGACTGCGCCACGAGGATATCTTGAAGCGCAAAAGACTTAACTTGGCTTACCGCTATGCGTATATGGCAGGCTCAAACGTATTTTGTCTTGAAAGCGGCGATGAGGAAATTCTCTCCTATAATTACCAATTTACAAGCGACCATGAGCTCTGTAAGGAATATGCCTCCGAACTTCGTTCCTGCGCTGAGTTAATAAGGAGCGACGCAAGACCTGCAGGAGGTCCCATAGTAAAGGTGGCGTTTGCACAGGGAAACCTTGATTCCTACGGCGTATGGGGCGCAAGCTCCGTGTGGAGCCAGTTCGACAGACCGGAGTGGAGCTATGGAGCTCCTGAGCAGTCCTGGCGCATCTTTGATGAGATCGGCACTCGCAGAGCATGGAGTGATGTGGCAAACTATGGGGAGCAAGATCTGTCGGCTCTTCCCGCTTACGGTATATATGACATTATTCCCGCCACAGCTGGCGCTGAAGCTATGAAGCGCTACGAGTATCTTATCTTCACCGGCTGGAACACAATGACGGAGGAAATATACTCAAATCTTGAAGCATACGTGGAGAATGGAGGAAATCTTGTCATCTCCGCCGCTCACCTAAACACTGACTCTTCACGAATTCCTGCTTTTTCTCCCGTCAGAGGAGGAAAGTTATCAAGACTTCTTGGCTGTGAGCTTACGGGAGACATAATCGAGAACAACTACGGCGTAAAGTTTGTGAAAGAAAGCCTGAACCCCTACCTTCTCTATCCCTACACGGAGAATAAAATCGTCGACCCCATATACTCCGCGGGAAACGTACGCTACGCGTCCGTAAAGTTGACAGATGGCAGGCAAGCGGCTTACCTCAGCGATACCTTCTTTGAAGATTCACCGGGAGTGGCTCCGGCAATTGTTGAGAATCGATTCGGAAAAGGCCGGACAATTTTCCTGACAAGCCTTGATTATCCGGGAAGCTACGGTGCGTACCCTTTGTACAGAGCCGTCGTAAGGGAGATCATATCCTCAAGCGCGAGAGAATGCAATATAAAGGTGATCTGCACCGACAGGGTTCGTTATAGCGTGTACATTCTGGGAGACGAAAAGAAGAGGGCTTATCTCCTGAATACTGACTATGACCTTTCCGCCTTAGCCGTTATTACAAAAGAAGGAGAAAAGCGGGAAATATGTCTTGAGCCTCTGGAGCTTAGGGCGATAGATATATGAAGAATTAGCGGACTTCTCTACTGTTTTTATAACAGAGAGCTGGAATAAATGATGCCAAAGAAAAAGGGGTGTAGTGAGTCATACACTACACCCCTTTAGGTATATATCCGTTTCTGTTGGAAAAACGAAAAAGTAAAGTTTTGGGACGCTGCCGCCTATTTTCTCTTAAAAAGCTCCTCCGTAGCAAGTCTCGCTTTTGAGACTATGCCCCTGTAGGTTTTTGGCACGCAGTAGTAGACGAGCTTCTTTGTGCCGATGGAGATAATGTCATCAATGTCGTACCATTTGTAGTCTGAGTAGAGGGAGTATGAGGCGCCGACACCCTGACGATAATCAAGCTGACCGTAACAGCCCGTCAGGTGCCAGCCATCGCTACAGTGAGATATTCTGCCAGTGCCAATGTAATGAATGCTCTTAAAGTCTGTCATAGCATATATATCCACGTCCGAGGACAGAGAGTACTCTCCCGACTCTATCTCGCGGACAACCTCGCTGCGCTCCCAGCTGTACCAGTCGGGAATATGGTTGAACTTACCCTCCCCGGTCAGGCACTCGAGGGCGCCGTACTTTGTAAGGCGGTATTTGACGCCGCAGGAAGTACAGAAAAGGCTGTCTCCCTTGCTTTTCATATTCCCCTCGGCCATGCAGTGAGGGCACTTGTAGAGCACTCTGTCGAGGCCTTCTCCTCTGTCGAGATTATTAATTTTTATTTTCTTTTCCTGCTGCTCCCGGAAGTAATCGAACATGAACTCCCTCTCCACAGTCTCTTGTATCTCCTCGGGACTCATTTTCGCGATGTCCTCCCTGGAGAGCAGATACTTTAGGTTTGCCGATACCTTGACACCCCTACGTATGCGGAGATTATTGTAGTGGGGACGGCGAAGAAAGGCTCCGCTTGTCTTGATCATACACACCGGCACGTTTAAGATTTTTATGCATTTGCCTATGCTTTTGGGCAGAGGAGTGCATGTGCCGTCGAAGGAATAGCTAGCCTCCGGATACATGAGTACAGAATTGTTGAGTGTACGAAGGGCGTACATCATGTTTTTGACCATGGCGGGGTCCGTCATGAACTTGAAGGTTGGGATACATCCCGTCATGTGCATAAGCTTTGGTTTGCCTACAAAAGCATCAGCGGTGGTTATGATGTTAAAGGGGCGTGGGTAGAGGAGATATTTAGCGATCTTCAGATCCACAAAACTTGAGTGGTTCATCAGATACAGGCATGGCTCCTTCTTACCCAGCCGCTCCATGCCGATTCTTTTGACCTTAAAATTGACAAGGAACATATCAATGGATGTGATGATTTTAAGAATTGTGCGAAGTATCAGGTTAGGACGTATGGGCTTCGGACAGGACATGGCGCTGCTTTCAGAAATCAATACGACCTCGTCATATGTACTGTTTGCTATAGGTATATTCATGGTTCCTCCGGAAATGTGATATTACTTTGACGCATCCACCACGTCTCTGATGCTCCAGTTGTGAGCGTCAAGAAGTTTAATAGCCTTTTCCTCATCGCAGCCGAGGATATCGCAGGTTATGCGGATAACTCTGCCTCTCAGCTTTTTGTTGGAGGGCTTTAAATTTATCATAAGGTTTTCATAGACCTTGCCGGTCTTTATCATGGCGCAGGTGGAAAGCATATTTAAAACAAATTTCTGAGAATTGCCTGCCTTAAGGCGTGTTGAGCCCGTTATGACTTCAGGTCCCGTGTCGCAGCAGATTACAATATCCGCTACCTTCGTTATGGCGCTGTCCGCGTTTGAGGTAAGGGCAATGGTTGTACAGCCCATGACATTGGCCATTTCCATGGCGCCAACAACATACTCCGCGTTGCCTGCGGCGGATATACCCACAAGCACATCTCCGTCATGAAGCACATCTGCCACATCGGTGGCTCCCGCATCATGTCCGTCCTCGGCGCCTTCACTTGCACGGAACATGCTCTCATTGCCTCCGGCTATAATACCCCGAACGATTTCAGGCTCCACTCCGAAGGATGGAGGACACTCTGAGGCATCCAGTATGCCTAGCCTCCCTGAGGTACCCGCACCGATATAGACCAGATGGCCGCCGGCTGCGAGCGCTTCGCTAATGACGTCAATGGCCTGCGCTATGCTTGCAGAGGCGCGCTCCACTGCCAGAACGGAGTTCATGTTTTCTTCGTTCATGGCATACACCATCTCAAGTGTACTCATTTTGTCAATGTGCTGTGTTTTGGGATTCCTTTTCTCCGTGTTAAGCATTGATACCCACCCTTTCATAGCTTTCAGCAAAGTTTTTACGGAATGATTCGTCTGTCCTAAAGCCCTCAGCCCGCATTGCCTCTACACATGCGCCGAAAACAGGAGGCAGCGTTGGATTTATAAGCTCAAAGCCGGATTCACGCCGGCATATGTAGCGGAAATAGTCGCTTTTGAGTATCCCCCCGGCAGCGATAAAGCTGCGTGGCGCGGAATATCTCTCGACGGCGGCGCTCATCAGGACGGAAAGCCGCTTAGCCGAGCGGAGAAGAATATCGTTTGAAGCTTTGTCGCCCTCCTCAGCGCATTGAATAACGGTCTTTGCGAAGGAGGCGATATAGGGTTTCCCCTTTTCGTGCAGAACGGAGATGCAGTCAAAGGCGGCGCCGGGCAGAAGAGAGGATATTCTCTCATAAAGAAGATCCGGCGGAATGAGTCCATCCTCAACCGCCAAAGCGTGGCTGATTCCGTCACGTCCTATATCAAAGCCGGAGCCGGAGCCGTCGAAAAGGTAACCCCATCCACCCACCCTGTGGATGGTGACGCCCTTGCGTACAAATACGGATGACCCGGTTCCGCATATTACAATTGCGGAGTCGTCAGGATCGGGAGAAAGGGACAGCACGTTTGCCGCGTCGGTGTCAACTTTCACGTTCACGGAAAACCTGCAGGAAAGGCGGGATGCCAAAACGATGTTGTTATCCGCTACGCCTGCGCCCGACACGCCGGCAAAGACAGAGGAAACGCCGTGAAAATGCATACATATAGCGCCGGACAGAACCTCAAAGCTTTCATCTATGCCGATGTCCACAGGATTCGAGGCAGCAAATAAGCCATGGGAGATAACCGTTCCGTCGTAGGAAAAAAGACACAGTTCCGTCTTCGTTCCTCCGCCGTCAATACCGATTAACAGCACATATATCACCCTTTCGGACAGAGTATAACACATAATAGTCTCGTTTGCAACAGAAAAAGGTTGCAATAGTGGTGGGGGAGTGTTATAATTTAAAAAAAAGGATATGGGGCGAATAAAATGTATGAATATAAGTACAACGGAAAGCTGATACATTTCGTCTGCGAAATTTACTATGACATAGCGCCGTATCTTGCAGGCATTACAATGAAGGAATTCTTCCTGGATATTGACAAGAATATCGATGCCTGGAAGTTCCACCAGGACTTTGTCCGCTCAAATTTCGGAGAGTACCTCAAGCCCAGTGCTCCCACAGCCCCGCATTTGTCCTACGGTCATCTGGCCTGCCTGGGCTGTAAGCTCAACTACACGGAGACGGGAGAACCAAACGTTCTGCCCGCCGTAGACTCCATTGACGAAGCTATAGAGTTATTGAAGGAGAAAAGAGATCTCGATTTTACAAAGACTGAAATTTGGCAGAGTTATCAATACATGTCCGACAGGGTAAGAGAGGTGTTCCCCCAGTCTCCTAAATTCGGCGGATTCGGCATGGAAGGCCCCTTAACCTCTGCCGCCCTTCTGAGAGGTCATGGCTTCTACTACGACATCATGGACGAGCCGGAGAAGTGCGAAGAATTTTTATACCTTCTGACCGACAGCATAATAGCCTTCCGCAAAGCCCTTGACATAGCCGGAGGAGGTACGGGAGAATTCCTCGGAGGCGTGGGCTGCTGCGACGATCTGGCCAGCATGATCCCCCCCTCTATGTGGGAGACCCATGTAATACCCTTCTGGAAACAGTACTACGACGGCCTTACAAAATCCCCAAACCGCTCCATGCATGTGGAGGCGCTGAAGCCGGCGCAGGTGAAGAAGCTGGATCTGGCTGGACTTTCGCATTATCAGCCCTCCGTATCCCCGGATCTCACAATTGAAAGCGTACAGGAGAACACGTCCCTTCCCTTTGACTGGCTGCTCTATGCCTTCAAAATAACCGATATGACGGACGATGAGATCGCCGCATGGCAGGATGACACCCTTTCGAAGGGCATAACGAGTCTGCGCACCCAGCTCGGAAAATTCACCGTCGAAAGCGGCAAGCTTGACAGAGTTTTGCAGTGGTTTAAAGCGGCGGACAGGTACAGAGTATAAAATAGCGAAGTATCAGGTTTTGCAGAGAAGACTAAAATATAGAAGATATGGGGTAAATAAAATGCGCAATTATAAATATAACGGAAAGCCGGTATATTTCGTATGTGAGACTTCCTGCATACCCTCTCTTGCGGGCATTACCGCGAAGGAATTCTTCCTGGATATTGACAAGAATATCTATGCATGGAAGATTTACCATGACTTCATACGTTCATATTTCGGTGAATACCTCAAGCCCGGCATTCCCACCGCCCCGCACATCTCCTACGGTCATCTGGCTTGTCTGGGCAGCAAGCTTGAATACACGAAGACAGGAGAACCCAATGTTCTGCCTGCTGTGGATTCAATTGACGAAGCCATAGAATTCATGAGGGAGAGAAGAGATCTCGACTTTACGAAGACTGAAATCTGGCAGAAATACCAGTACATGTCAGACAGAGTCAGAGAAGCGTTTCCCCAGTCTCCTAAATTTGCGGGACTCAGCGTGGAAGGTCCCATAACCTCTGCCGCTCTTTTGAGAGGTTCTGATTTCTACTACGATATTATGGACGAGTCGGAGAAGTGCGAAGAATTTCTGGCACTCATGACCGATAGCATAATAGCCTACCGCAAAGCTCTTGACATTGCCGGGGGAGGTACGGGAGAATTTACCGGAGGCGTGAATTGTTGCGACGATTTTGCCTGTATGATACCTCCACATATGTGGGAGACTCTTGTAATACCTTTCTGGAAACAGTTCTATGACGGCCTTACAAAATCTCCAAACCGCTTCATGCACGTGGAGGCGCTGAAACCGGCGCAGGTGAAGAAGCTGGATCTGGTTGGACTTTCATTTTATCAGCCCTCCGTATCCCCGGACCTCACCATAGAAAGCATACAGGAGAACACATCCCTTCCCTTTGACTGGCTGCTTTACTCCTTTAGAATAACAGAAATGACAGATGAAGAGATCGCCGCGTGGCAGGATTACACCCTGTCGAAAGGCATAACGAAGCTGCGCACCCAGTTTGGAAGTTATGCCGTTGAAAGCGGCAAGCTGGACAGGATATTGCAGTGGTTTAAAGCGGCGGATAGGTACAGAGTATAAAAAAACACGAAGTAACGATTTTTGCGGGAGGAAAAGGTATGACAAGAAGAATAATCGCATTTATCATCGCCCTTTGTCTTGCGGCAGCACTTTTGCCCTCCGGTGCCCTTGCCTGGGATGAGAATGTAATTCTCAGCTTGGGCGTTAGAGAAGTTTCCCACAAGGACATGACAAACGTAACGGATTCATTCGATTGGACATTCAAATGGACCGATGAATATTTTCAGGTTGATTCTCATGAATACTCCCCGGAGCTTGCCATGGTGAGCATAGGACTGGCATTGGGAGCACGGATCAAGACAGAGGCAGAGTCTGTGTTATCAAACCTTGGATTTGAGGACTGCTATTTCTACGGCTATGATCTCCCTACATCAAAAGACTCAATTGCCTACGCCATAGGGCGCAGAGAGCTCTCCGACGGTACACAGCTTGTGGCTGTGGGTATCAGAGGAAGCGGTTACGGCGATGAATGGGCAGGAAACTTTGAAATCGGTGAAACAATTACCACGCCTGACGGTTATATTGTGCATAAGAACTTCTACAACTCTGCTGTAAAGGTGCTGCAGGGACTCAATAAATACCTGGAGGATCGAAATATCGATTCTTCCCGGTCAAAGGTGTGGATCGCCGGCAACAGCCGGAGCGCCGCGGTAGCCAATGTGGCAGCCCATCTTATTTCCGAAAAAAGCGTTATGTATGAGGGAAATAGCCTGCCCCTTCTGATGCTAGGCTTCTCTGAGAGTTCTATCTACGCCTATACCTTTGGAATCCCTGCTCCCATGGCGGTGAAAAGCTATATGTCTCAAAGCTATAAAACCCTTGTTTCGGATATTTTTGGATTTATATCTGCCGATAGTCTCTTTTCAGCCGCTTCCCGGGAGATAATCGATTCCTACTTCAGGCAAAGGCTGGGCGGAAGCTATCTCGGCTACAGCATCTGTGAAACAAACGGGAAAACTTATGCGCTTCCCCGTTGCGCCATAGGTTTCAAAACCGAAGACGAATCTATATTCAACCACCTTAACTACCGTGACATCGTGACAAAAGTCATGCCTAAAGACTGGGGTTTTACTGTGTTCGGAAAGTCTGTTTTGATGCGTCTGGGTGAAGGCAACGATTACAGAAATAAAATTCTTGACGAAAAAAACGTAGCGGAACAACTGTCTCAAATCTTTGCCGTTTCCAATAGAACAGGAGAAGAATGGGCATATGTTTCAGGAGACAATCGGGCGAAGGCGGCGGAAGGATTTGTCAGAATTCTTGCCACTCTTACGGAAGACCCCGACACTTACACGAGGATTTATCAGGACGACTTTATGGGACTGATATTAGCTTCCGGAATAGGCAAAGAGGAAACGGATACAGAGCTTGTGCTCAAGCACGTAGAGAACATCCTTGGGAATGTCCTCGCAAACCCGCTCAACCTCGTAAAACTCCTTTTTAAGCCTGTGCTGGGAAATATAAATACCCCCACGGAGATTATGGCAGTCACAGAACTTATTGAAAAAGCAAACTCAGGAAATTTAGATACTGAGGGGATTGTTCTTGACGACTTGATGACGGATCCCGAAAATAAACTGAAGGCGGCGCTGAGCGAGCTTATCGATAAAAATTGCTCCGAGTATTACGGAGCGTTGAAGCTGAATAAACCAGCCCTTGTAAATGCCTTTATGCAGACGATTTACGATTTGATAGGCGTCCCGAACCTTGAATACGTCAACTATGATATGGCTCTGGAACACTATCTTGAGTTTTACCTTGCTTGGCTTACAGTATACGCTGGCCTTGAGCCGGCAGAGGAAGAGAATCAGGGCAGAGGGCAAGTAAAGCCAGTTCCAAAGCCTGCTGAACCGCATGACAAGGAAGAAAAGCCAAAAGAGGAGATAATTGAAAAAGAAATAGCGGAAGAGGAAAAGAGAAACAACTTCTCTCCTATCCTGTTCGAGGAGAAAGAGACAGAGCTTACAGGCAGCCTTCTAAGCGCCCTTAACGCTGCCTCCCTGCGATTTACCATTAGAGCCGCCGCGGGAGAGGGAGGAAAGATAACTCCAGCAGGGGATAAATCAGTGGTCAGGGGCGGAAAGATGACCTACGCCATAGTGCCTGATGAAGGAAAAAAGGTTGAGGATGTAAAGGTAGACGGCGTAAGTCTCGGCGCGATATATACATATACCTTCAAAAACGTACAGGGGAACCATACGATCGAGGTTGTGTTCGGCTGATAAAAGAATCAAGTTTTATAGACCGGAGAACAGAGTAAAGACCTGTTCTCCGGTCTTTTTGGTTAAAATTAGTTATATAATATATGTTGGTTTGTCAATGATATGTTACACCGAGGCGCAAGAAATTAAAGAGAGTGATTTTAGGAGAATTCCAGTTAAGAGGCCGCATAGGGAAGTTGTTATATTTACGGAGATGAACAGCAAGCTGA
>JAAZBA010000047.1 GCA_012514045.1 Clostridiales bacterium
TCAGCTTGCTGTTCATCTCCGTAAATATAACAACTTCCCTATGCGGCCTCTTAACTGGAATTCTCCTAAAATCACTCTCTTTAATTTCTTGCGCCTCGGTGTAACATATCATTGACAAACCAACATAATTTCATTGAGCACAATATGCGCGTCAATAGCGTCGATATAGGCAACTCCCGCGTCGGTAGTAATCTTGACTACCGGCAGGAGAGTCACTCCTATGTTCGTCATCTGCTGCAGCATATATCCGTTTTCAATAATATCTATAGAGCTTATGACGATGCCGGAGCCTTGCATGTGGTCGACAAATTTGATGATAAGCCCGGCGGGATCGCTCTCTGTCTTATCGCTTAGAGGCAGCGCATCCCCGACATACCACCTGCCAGAAACCAGCACCCGGTCATCATTATGACAGTGGAAGGTGAGGATACAGTTCATAACACTTATCCTGTTGTATGCTCTTGTCAGGGTGACCTTATAACTGTTGTTTTCATAATCGCATACATATCCCGCCGTCTCAATGCCCGCAGTATGCAGATAGGCAATAAGAACCTCTTCGTTCCCTCCGTTATAAAGCCCGGAATAGGTGAATTCACCGTCAAGCAGAGCGCCGGGATGCCATGTGATGCTTCCCCAGTCACCGGAGACGGTATAGCTGGCTCCCGGGTTTTTAACATCACTTCCTCCCACAAGGGCAGAGGCGAAAGCTGTTTCCGCGTTCTGGTCACGCTCTATGACCATAGTCTTACGAAAACTGTTCCGAAGGGGAATAACAGATTTGTCTATGCTTATATTCATCGACTCAAGGTACCTCACAGCCCCCTCCGCCGCAGCAATATAGGAATCCCTCTCGTCCCGGTACATGGAGCCAAGGGTGCCAAGAAGGAAGAGATTGAGGCCCACAAGCAGCAGAATTATAATATTTTTTGCTTTACTCCATTCCATCGTAACGCTCCCTTCATCGGGAATACAGCCAGCGGACAACTCCATCGGAACTGTAATAGAGACCAAGCTCATCAAGCTTTTCTCCGTTGGAGGACGCGGCTATCGCCTGGGTCACAGGCAGAATTTGTGTATTGGTTTTTGAGGCGCGCAGAGAAATAAGGGACAGCTCCGCGGAAACGAGCTTCGCGTTCTTATACTCAAACTTTGCGCAGGATCCTTTCTCGTTGAGTATAGGTATGGTGTTATATTCGCTGCCGAGCAATATCACAAACCGTCCCGTATCATCGTTAAAGTAGGCTCTGAGAACATATACGCTGACTCCTCCGGAATAAGCGGGAATAGACTGACAGATTCGTCCAGCCTCACCGAGCAGCGAAACCTTTTTACCGTCGGAAATATCCACTCCCGGAAGCTCATCTGCCTCAGGGGAATAGTAGGTTAGATAGCCGTCAGGGTAGATGCGCAGCGTGTTGAAGTCCTCGACATAAACCTTTATCCCATCGGATTCTGTGTAGCTTTTGGCAGTATAGGGATTAAAGCCGAAGCTTAAGAGAATATTGTCTGTGGCTTTGCCTGCGTCAAGGGAGGACAGTTCCTCAAGGAAGTTGTAGGGTGTTAGACTATAAAAAGAAGGCATGTCAAACAAAGCCGCAAATTCTGCCGGAGCGGCAGAGGTGGAGGGGATCTCCGCAGGGAAATAGGAACCGTTGGGAAGATAGTCCGCCATGATTGAGCTAAGGTAGGTGGCGCCGGTGTTGGAGTTCGATTTGTATATATGTCCAGCGTCAGACTTATAGAGGATGTCAACTGTGGATCTGTCGTTTATATACATGATAATATATCTGGCAGAAAAGTCAACATCTGTGGCGGGAGTGACATTCAATGCGGCGCATACGCACCATAGCGGTATATCTCCCTCAAAGTCCAGAAGAACCATCCTTCCGGAGATCGCTTTGTCCCAGTCGGTATTTGTGACCTGAACCGGAGCGGAGCCGTTTGCCAGAGCCTCACCGAGGATTGGTGAGAGGGACTCGAAAATCGTACGGGAATTTGCCCTTGAGGAAGCATCAAAGCTGGAGGAATGGTAGAGTCCGAGATCATTTCTTATACTCAGACGAAGGGGTGAGATTACGGAGAGGGTATATGCGCTCTCCTCATACATTTCGTATATCTTCGCCGGCTCCTGACGGGGAGAAAATATGCCGGATAAAACGCCTCTCTCGCCGTAGAACCAGACGCTGTAAGAAAGCATAATTGCTGTGACGATAAGAATAACAATAATGATGCTTTTTATAATCTCAATAATTTTTGCCCGTCCGGTCATTTATCGTTCACCATCCCCTTGAACTGGAGCGGGAAACGAATAGTAACGGAGGTTCCCGCGTCCACCTTGGACTCGACGTCAATGGTGCCCTTATGATATCTGACAATCTCTCCCGCGATGGCAAGACCAAGTCCTGTGCCGCCTCTTTCACGGGAGCGGGCTTTATCCACCCTGTAGAAGCGCTCAAACAGACGGGGAATATCTTCCTCGGGAATGCCGATACCGTTATCGGTGACATTGATTATGGCATATTCTCCGTCGGAGTGGGCTGATATGGATATTCTGCCGCCGTGGGGAGTGTATTTAATGGAGTTTGCAACGATATTTACAACAACTTGCTCGATTCTCTCCCTGTCTCCTTCGATTGTGGGGAGGGAATCGCTGAGATGAAGAATAAGCTCGTGTTCATGGTTTTTGGCCTCGAAGAGCATGGCGTCATATACGCTTTTAAGCATGCGGTCAATGGAAAATATGGAAACCTTGAGATCTAGCTTGCCGTAGTCAAGCCTTGACAGAGTCAAGAGATCCTTTACGATACGAGCCATCCTGTCAGCTTCATTGTCTATGACTTCGAGGAACTTGGATGAGAGCTCCGGGGGCAGGTCAGGAGCGTCGATGAGAGTTTCCGTATAGCTCTTTATACTTGTAAGAGGTGTGCGCAGCTCATGGGACACGTTCGCAACAAATTCACGTCTGGCAATTTCCAGTTTATGCTGCTCTGTTACATCGTGTATAACAGCCATAATCCCGCCTCTGCTGTCCTGAGACGCCATTGGGGCGGGAAAGATAAGAAGATTTCTGTCACCGATTTTATACTCGATGCCGTTTTGATTATCGGAATTCTCTGTTTCAAAGTTGAGCTCCGGGAAGAGATCCCGGTTTGTGAGCTCCGGAGAGAACCTGCGTGAGAGCATGATCTCCGCCGCCGGATTCATGTGGATTATATTGCCGTCTCCGTCAAAAGCGGCAACGCCGTCTGTCATGTGAAGAAAAAGTGTATTAAGTTTGTTCTTCTCGTCCTCAACGGTACGAAGGGTGGACTGGAGCGTTTCCGCCATGTTGTTGAATGTTTGGGTAAGCACACCGATTTCGTCGTCGGATGAAACGGGAAGCGTGCTTTTAAAGTCACCCGCCGCCAGAAGCTTTGCGCCTTTGGTTACGTTCTCAAGGGGCGTTGTCATTGTTTTTGAAAGAAAAAAGCTGAGGATAACAGCAAACACCAGTCCAAAGAACACAACCTGAAGGATAATGGTAAGAAGCATGTGGTTAAGGCTTGTAAGCTCCAGTTTGTCATCAAGAATATAAATGATATAATTCTCTTCCCCGACTGTAAGGGGAATGGCAAGATCCATATATTTGTTTGATACTGTGACCGTGGAGCCCACCTCTCCGTTTATGGCTTTTATAACATTTGTAGTATGCTTAAGGGACTGCCCCAATGATTCATTTGAACCAGAGAGATAATTACCGCTGTCCCCAAGAATATAAAAGTTTCTGTTAGCGTCTATGCCGAGAGGTCCGGCGTAAGCGCTGAGCATATCTCTGAGCCGCTCCGCTGTA
Organism: Clostridiales bacterium; assembly: GCA_012514045.1. Classification (GTDB taxonomy): domain Bacteria; phylum Bacillota; class Clostridia; order Oscillospirales; family QAMX01; genus JAAZBA01. The sequence goes on from JAAZBA010000047.1 coordinate 3,830, forward strand.
TCGGTGACGGAACTGCCTTCGGCGGAGTTTTCAAGCTCCGAAATCATACGCTGAGTGAAGACCGTCTCCATCTGAGTGCGGAAATCATCAAGATAGAACATAGTGACCCGGCTAATGAGCATGGTGCCGACAACAATCATAACCGAGAGAATAAGAAGCACAAGAATGAGGACAAGCCTCATATGAAGAGACCGAAACATTATTCTTTTGCCTCCTCTGCCTCAGTTGTATACATAAGACCGAAACACACGGCGCAGAGTATGCTTGTGATTATCGTCAGAAACAGAACAGATATGCCCGATATCGCCAGAATCTGACCTGTGGTAAGGCCGAAGCTCGGTGGTGCACCGTAGACGAGGGAAAAGGAAAAAAAGCCGGAAACCCCGTTCGCTCCGGCGGAGAGCAGAAGAAACGCAAAGGAAATCCAGGCTAATGCCTTAAGAGAGGGTGTGCTTTCTCTGTCAAGCGCAACAGCTGCCATCATGACACAGGTCAGGAGAATTCCGATAGGGACAAGAAACACGCTCATAGTGCTGGTGGCAGAGGAGGGAGCAAGGATGGAAACGGCACCGAAGAGGGGATATATCAGTTCCCCGACGGCTCCCACGGTAAAGGCGAACCTTTTTTTTTCGGCGGAAGCGCAGGCGCAGAAAATCAGAAGCAGACCGATTGAAAAGCCTGCCAGCGCCTTGACCACAATATTTATGTTTGAAAATGCTCTTACTGTCTCTCCCAGCAGCTCAGGAGCCACAAAGGAAGATATGAAGGCGTTTATGAATCGTGACAATACTGCCCATACTCCGAGAAAAGCATAAAGTATGGAAACTGCTATGAGATGTTTTTTCAAAGAATACCCTCCTTGTGCCAGGAAAATAAAGAGATGCTTTATTTAATCTTACTGAGCTCCTCGATAGCTGCAGTCACTAGACGCTCACCCGTCTCTTCAAGGCTTCCCGAAAGGGTACAGCCCGCGGCGCAGCGGTGACCTCCGCCGTCAAAGCGTCTGCAGATAGCGGAAGCATCGGCATCAGGACTTGTGCGCACAGAGACCTTGTTGCCATCGGGACGCTGGGTGACGGTAATACCTATCTCGACTCCTTCAATCCTTCTGGGAAAGCCGGAAATGCCGTCAAGATCATCGTTTGTAATACCAAGAGAAGTGATTGTTTCTTCATCGATGATAACAAGGGCAATCTTCCCGTCCTCAAAGAATTTCATAGTGCTTTCTACAATGCCGTCAAGCATCATTCTTGATCGGCTCTTAAGCTCAAAATAAATCCTATTGAGGGCAGCGGCATTGATTCCTGCATCAAGGCAGTCGGCAGCCGTACGGAGGGTGGAGGATGTAACGTTGGAGTATCTGAAACAGCCCGTATCTGTGGAAACAGCTGTATATATAGCTTCCGCCATCTTTTTGTCAAGAGAAATTCCCATGAACTTAATGAGATCATATACAATCTCGCCGCATGCGGCACGCTCAGGCTGCGACAGAGCAAGCCTTGCGTAGTCGGGAATATCACGATGGTGATCGATTGCCAGATCCACGTAGCCTATGTAGTCTCTTGCGTTTTCCGGGAAAAGAGATCCATCCGCTATATCTACAGCGATTACAGTCTCCGGCTCATAGCCCTCGGGGGCGGCTATATCTTCAATCAGGAAAGCATACTTCTTTGTAATATCCGGGTTTTCCAGCACATAGGCTGTCTTGTCCAATTTTGTAAGGGCATAGCAAAGAGCCGCGGCGCTTCCCAGTGTATCGCCATCAGGACGGGCATGGGTAAGAATAAGGAAGTTGTCCTCTTCCTCAAAAAGCTTCAGGCAGTCGGGGAAATCTGCTTTAATTGTGATATTGAACCTTTTCGGCTCCTCTTTTATTTCGCTGAGGATAGAGAGAACAGCGCTTCCCCGCTTAATGGAGTCGTCAAGCTCAAATATTGGCTCGGGAGCGGCGCGAAGGCTGATTCTGGAGACAACATCGCTCCTGATAAAGCCGGAGGCATTTTTTAACCCCTCAAGAGCGTCTTTTTTCTGCTGTTCGCTGCCAAGTACACTTACATATATCTTTACGTATCTCAGATCCCCGGTAACTTCACATCTTGTGATGCTTACAAGACCGCTGATTCTCGGATCCTTCAGCGTTCTCATTGTGTCGGAGAGAGCCCGGAGGTATTCGTTGGAGATTCGGCTGATTCTCTTCTGAGCCATGTATGTTGAACTCCTTACAATATGTATTCAAAAGAGGCGGGCATTGTGAATGTGCCCGCCTCGGATCCGTTATCTTTCTACCTCTTCCATGACATAGGCTTCGATTTCGTCGCCTTCCTTAATGTCATTGTAGCGCTCGATGGTTATGCCGCACTCGTAGCCGGCAAGCACCTCTCTTGCGTCGTCTTTAAAACGCTTCAGGGAGGCTATCTCGCCTTCGTGAACAACAATACCGTCACGAACAAGACGAATCTTCGATGAGCGAGTGACCTTACCGGTCTTTACGTAACAGCCAGCGATTGTACCAAGGCCGCTGGCCTTGAAGATCTGACGTACTTCCACATGGCCTATGACGGATTCTCTGAACTTGGGAGCCAGCATACCCTTCATGGCTGCTTCGATCTCTTCAAGGCAGTCGTAGATAACTCTATATAGACGGATATCAACGTTCTGATGAGCGGCGATTTCGGATGCATCAGAAGAAGGTCTGACATTAAAGCCGATTATAATGGCGTTCGAGGCGTCCGCAAGCATTACATCGGACTCACTTATGGCGCCTACGCCGGAGTGGATGACTTTTACCCTGACTTCGTCATTGGAGAGTTTCTCGAGAGATATCTTTACCGCCTCGCTTGTGCCGTGAACGTCGGCTTTTACAATGAGGTTGAGATCCTTGACCTCGCCCTCCTTGATGTAATCGAAGAGGGAATCCAGGGATACTCTCGCTACGCTCCTAGCCTGCTCTGCCTTTTCCTCTTCTTTACGCTGCTCCACAAGCTCTCTTGCCATGCGCTCATCGTCTACGGAGTAGAAGAGATCGCCGGCGTTTGGAACCTCAGAGAGACCGACAATCTCAACCGGTACGGAAGGGCCGGCTGTCTCTATGCGCTGTCCCGTGTCATCATTCATAACTCTTATGCGGCCGACTGAGGTGCCGGCAATGATCACATCGCCGGAATTAAGGGTGCCGTTCTGTACAAGCACCGTAGCTACGGGTCCGCGGCCTCTGTCCAGCTTTGCCTCGATAACTGTACCTCTGGCGCTGCGTTCCGGGTTGGCTTTCAGCTCCAGCATATCTGCTGTAAGCAGAACCATCTCCAGGAGATTTTCAATGCCCTCGCCTTTGAGAGCGGAAATTTTACATACTACCGTATCGCCGCCCCAGTCCTCGGGAACGAGACCGTATTCCGTCATCTGCTGGAGCACTCTGTCGGGCTGTGCGTTTTCCTTATCTATCTTGTTAACTGCCACTACGATGGGTACATCAGCGGCTTTTGCGTGGTTTATGGCTTCCACTGTCTGGGGCATGATGCCGTCATCCGCCGCAACGACAAGGATTACAATATCGGTTACGGAGGCGCCTCTGGCGCGCATGGATGTAAACGCCGCATGTCCCGGAGTATCAATGAAAGTGATTTCACGGTCGCCCAGCTTGACCCTGTAGGCACCGATATGCTGAGTGATGCCGCCTGCCTCGCCTGCGGCTACATTTGTGCGACGTATCGAGTCGAGAAGTGACGTCTTGCCGTGGTCAACGTGACCCATGACAACAACAACGGGATCTCTTGTTACGAGATTTTCTTCCTTGTCTTCGGTGGTGTCGATGAGCTTATCCTCGATTGTGACAATAACCTCGTGCTCTACCTTGGCGCCCAGCTCCATGGCAACAAGGGACGCTGTGTCAAAGTCGATAAACTGGGATACAGAGGCAAGAACACCAAGCTTCATGAGTTGTTTGATGACCTCCGCTGCTGTCTTTTTGAGTCTTGTGGCCAGCTCACCAACGGCTATTTCATCGGGGATCATGACTTTAAGCTGTTGCTTCTTCATGACCTCCTGCTGTATCTTCTTAAGCTTGTCCTGTTCCTCTTGGCGCTTCTTGCCGGAGAACTGTTGGGGTTTTTTATCGGTATTTCTCTTTGTAAGCTTCTGTTTTGTGGCTCCATGGGTAAACTCAGCCTTCTCTGGTACCAGGGAATAGATGCGCTCGTCGTATCTGGCCAGGTTTACGCTTGTGCCTCTTGTATCAACATATGTGCCCTTTTGGGCAGCCTTTGCAGGCTCGGCAGATACAGTTATAGCAGGAGCATCGTCCTTGCTCTGAGGTATCCTCGTTCTGATGTCTTCTCTGCGTTCCGGTTTCTTTACCGGTTTTTTCTGTTCTTGTTTCTGGGGTTGTTTAAACCTGGGAGGAGCATAATGATCGCTGCCTCTTACCGGACGAGTCTGAGATCTCGTATGCTGTTCAGTCTTAGCGGCAGTCTTCGTCTCTGGTTTGGGTTTTGGTTCTGTTTTAGTCTCAACCTTGCTTTTTGTTTCAGCCTTTGCAGCTTCTTCGGTGGGTTTAGCAATAGCTTCAGCTTTGGCTTTAGCTACCGCTTCTGCCTTAGTTTTAACCTCAGCTTTGGCTTTAGCTTCCGCCTTGATTTTAGCCTCTGCCTCTGCTTTTTCCTTAGCCTCGGCATTGGCAGCCTCTGCCGCAGCTTTCTGGCTTTTAAGCGCGCGCTCTATATTACTAGTCTGGTTTTTCTGGGTGAAGTACTCAAACAGATAATTGAGCTCTGTGTCCGTTAGTATTTGCATGTGGTTTTTCGGTGCTTCACCGTGCTCCGAAAGGATGTTTATAACAGCCTTTGAAGTCAGTTTAAAGTCCTTTGCGAACTCGTGAATTCTGTATTTATCTCCTAAGCCCAATTATCGTACACCTCCGAACGTATTCTCGTCAGAATTATGTTTATTTTTTATTTTTCTTTTTCTTTCAGCTTCGGCTTTGAGCCTTGAGGCTCTCTCCGTAAGATATCCGCCGGGACCCGTTATGGCGGCAAGTCTGGTTGCGAGAGCCGCGGCTAAGCCTGCGTCACACACGGCGACAATGGCACACTCCGCTATTCCCAGTATCTTACCGATTTCAGTTTTTTCAAAGGGCATCACCACGTGGGCTACCCTGTCTTCTCCGGAGCTGAGCCGCTCAAAGCGCTGCTTTGTGTTGTCTGAGGCATCTGAGGCGATCAGGATAAGCTTCGCGTAACCGTGTCTTACCGCATCGGAAACTGCTTCGTTGCCGATTGCCGCTTTACCGGCCTTTTTAGCCAGTCCAAGCAGTGAAAGCTCTTTATTCAAAAACCTGTTCCTCCATTTCGACACTCAGATTATCATAGACCTCATCGGGGACAGCGCATTCAAATGCCCGCTCAAGCGCCTTTGATTTGTGAATTTTCTTAAGGCATTCCGGATTCCTGCAAATATACGCGCCTCTGCCTGGTTTTTTACCCTTGAAATCAAGGGATATTTCGCCTTCGGGGCTCCGGACTATCCTGATGAGCTCCCGTTTCGGGAAATGCTCCCTGCAGCCAAGGCATTGGCGTATCGGAATCTTCTTTGGCTTCATAAACGCTCTTATTCCCCTCGGTTTCTTAAAATTAATACTGCGCTCTGCTTAAATCGTCAAAAGCGGCTATGCTTCTTGATTTTATATCTATCTTGCAGCCCGTCAGCTTAACGGCCAACCTGGCGTTCTGTCCCTCTTTACCGATGGCAAGGGAGAGCTGATCATCGGGAACTACGACTCTGTAATTCTTAACATCCACCTGCTCCACGGAGATGACTTCTGCCGGGGCAAGAGCTGCGGCGATAAACTTCTCAGTGTTTTCGTTATACTGGACGATGTCGATCTTTTCTCCGCCAAGCTCGCTTACAATGGCGCCTACCCTGTCGCCCCTGGGACCTACGCAGGCTCCGACGGCATCGATGTTCTTATCCGAGGAGTATACGGCAATCTTTGTTCTGCTTCCCGCTTCACGGGCTATGCTTTTTATCTCAACAAGACCGTCGCGGATTTCCGGAACCTGAAGCTCAAACAGCCTCTTTACAAGCCCGGGATGTGTGCGGGAAATCAGCACTTTTGGACGAGCCGGATCTCCTGTTACCTCGACAACGTATATCTTGACCTTATCCCCTTCACGGAGACGTTCGTTCTTTATCTGCTCTGCTACGGGAAGGAGTATTTCTGTTTTTTCTGCGCCTGTACCCAGTTCAAGGATGAGATTTCCGTTGCGAGGCTCGATGCGGTTTACTGTGGCGGTGAGGATCTCATGCTGCTGAGCGGAGAAGCGGGCGTAAACAAGTCCCATCTCCTTCTCTCGGATTCCTTGGATGATAACCTGTTTTGCAGCCTGAGCCGCGATGCGTCCGAATCCCTTCGTCTCTACCGGCACATTGACAATGTCGCCCAAAACAGGGTGACGGGTATACTTTTTAGCATCATCAAGGTTGATTTCAAGCGCCGGAGTCTCCACAGCTTCCACAATCGTCTTTTTTGCGTACATGCGAAGCTCGTGTTTTGCCTCATCGGATTCTACTACGATGTTGTCGGTTACGCTGTTGTTGTCCTTTTTATATGCCTGAAGAAGCGCCTGAGATATCTTCTCAAGCATATATTCCCTTGGTATGCCCTTTTCCTTTTCCAGCGCTTCAAGGGCGCTGAAGACATCATTGCTCATTATTTATTACCATCCTTATATATTGCCGGTATAGCTTAGCTTTACGCTGGCCACATCGGAGAGAAGAAAAACGGAGACGCTTTCATCAATCTGAATGGAAACCTCCGTATCACTGTGACTCAGGAGCTTTCCTGAGTGCTCCTTTACGCCGTTCTCGGCGCGATAGAGCTTTACTGTGACCTCGTGACCGATATAACGCTCAAAGTGCTCGTTTTTAGAAAGTGTCCTCTCAATGCCCGCGGAGGATACATAGAATATATAAGATCCGTCAATCGGGTCTTCGCGGTCGAGTATGGGATCGAGAGCACGGCTCACGGCTTCACAATCGTCGATGGAAACAGCGCCCTCTCGGTCGATAAACACCGTAAGCTCATAGCTTCCGCCCAGTTTCAAAAGGGTAATATCCCAGAAAATGAGCCCCATAGACTCAACTACCGGGCGCAGAAGCTGCTCGATTTTTGTTATGTTGCTGCCTTTTCTTGGATTTTTCTTTTTCATAGCGGACGTTTTCTCTTTCATCTCAATGTTTTAACAATAAAGAGTGGGCCTCGCCAACCCACTCTCCTCTTCTTCCGCTATATTATACCACCAATCATTACAAAATGCAAGCATTATTTGCGCTCTTTCGAACATTTCTCAGCTTTTTTCAAATATCAGCCGTATTTTGCGGTGAAATTGTAGAATATGTCAGCGTATGATATAAAACTTATGTAAATGACATAATATGACCAACCGGGAGTCGCAGAAATCAGGAGCATGCAACCTATATATTTACAAATTAAACATCATTAATACCGCCTCAATCCGGCAGGGTATTTGTTCTTAAGCACACCTCCGGAGCCTTTGCCATAGCCGATAATATAACCGCCGAAAGTCACGGCGCAGAAGCCCTTTTCTTCGCAGGGGAGTTCAAGACCGGAAATGAAAGCCCGGTACGTCTCGTTGTCAAGGGGTAGTGTGCTATAGATATCGTCGGGAGATACTGCCATGTACAATGTATGGGAGGGCTCAAACCGTTTTGTCCTGAAGCTGCCGGCATGCACACCTTGGGATACACTATAGGGGATATCCCGAAGCTCCGGGGATATGAGATAAACTTTATCCTCGAAAACTGCAGGCTCATACCAGGGCTCGCATGAGAAACTGTCACGCCAAAAGGAGTAAAACAACTCATTTTCCTGCGTTGTCATTGCTCTCAGACGCGACTTAATTATGCTCTTAACAACAGAAGAAACACTTCCTTCGGTGGTTTTTCTCATTTTCGCTACAAAATGACCTTCGCCCTCGACCACATGGGGCATGAGTCTTCCTGCGAGGCGGATATACTCGTTAAGAGCCTTGCACCAATCCGGTCTTGCGCCTGGAATGGAGACAGAATCTATCCTCTCCATGACAAATTCCGGGTGAGCGGAGAGAAAAGTGTCGATCGTAAGCTCGTTCTCGTATACATTCAGGGTACAGGTGGAATAGACAAGCAGTCCTCCCGGAGCGGTCATGGCAGCTGCATCCTCAAGGATAGATGATTGCCTTTCGGCGCAGGAGCGCACGTGATCAAGGCTCCATTCCCTCAGAGCGTTCTCCTCACGTCTGAACATACCCTCGCCGGAACAGGGGACATCGGCGAGTACAAGGTCGAACCGTTCGGCAAAATACGGCTTCAGCTCGTATGGCATGGCGCTTGTTACGGCATGGATTCTGACACCCATACGCTCAAGATTGGAGCGCAGAGGCTTTGTCCTCGATTTGACACACTCGTTTGCGATAATTGTGCCGCTGTGACCGGCTTTCGCGGCAAGATGGGTGGATTTTCCGCCGGGAGCGGCGCATAAATCCAGGATGTTCAGTCCCCGCACATCGCCGCAGGCTTCTCCAACGGCGGAGGCGCTGGGCTCCTGAAGGTAATAGAGCCCCGCGTCATGAAAGGCGCAAGTCCCCGCGGGAGCATCGCGGTCGATTATAAATCCTTCGGAGCATAGAGGTGATTTACGCAAGGGGAAAGAGGAGAGTTTCTCAAATTCTTCAGGGGTAATCCTCAGGGTATTAACTCTAAGCCCCCTCTTAGCCTCACCATGCTGAAGCTCCGAAATAAGTTCATCCCCCGTAAGAGGGCGCATCATGGAGACAAAATCCTTCGGAAGACGCATTATTTAAACTCCCTTACGTCAATATACTGGCTCCATGCGCGTTTTCCGTTTTCGTCCTCAAGCTCCACCCTTACGAAGTTATCCATCTTGCCTATGGGGTACTCCGCGGAATTGGCGGTCATTCTACATACGTGACGGCGGTACGGAGTGTAAAAATTGTCGCTCATAAAGCGGATAAGCCGCACGGGAGAGGCGGAAACATATATGTAGCCGTTCTCAATTCTAATACTCTTGAATGTGGGACCGCAGGAGGAGTAAAACCGTCCGGCGTATATCGCTTCCATAATGTCTTTCTTTTCGCAGGAGGCGGCGTTTACGTATATGGCGCTGTAACCTGCGTCTCCGTTGTAGAAATGCGAATCATCGGAAGCGATCGTGAGGAATTCCTCACCTCTTGCCATGAGGGCATCGCAAAAATTGGCGCTGTTGCCTCTGGCGTCCGGATCGGATATGACGTTCATAATCTCCACCGCATCATAATCATGGAGCCTGCGGACATCCTCAACGCCCATAAGGGACCAGTCGGGATGGCATACTATAGCCATACCACCATGGGATTTTATGTGGTCGATCATTTTTTGGGCGTCACCTTGCCAGCCTTCTTCAGGATAGTTACGGACGCCATCATCCGTGTCGATTCCCAAAATATGGTAAGCGATCCGTTTGACGTTATCGTTATAAGCGATTTCAATGCCGGGAAGCACCAACATATTGTCCTCAAATCCGCCGGGATAATACTTCTCATGGTCGGTTATGGCAAGAAAATCATAGCCCTTGGATTTGTAGTATGAAATAACTTCCCGGGCAGACAGAAGCCCGTCGCTGAGTGTTGTATGCGTGTGAAGGTTTCCTTTGTACCAGCCGTAGTCGTTTAAAAATAACTGCATTTTGTATATCCTTTTATTTATGATATTAATAGCCGCCGTCGCTTTCGAGGGAGTCGTCGTACTCTATCCATTCCGTCTGCACGTCAATGATTCTGTATTCTGTCTTTGTGTCTCTGAGCACAACCTTTTCTATGCCAGCGTTTATGATAAGCCTTTTGCACATGCTGCAGGAGTTTACGTTTTTTATATATTCGCCGTTTGCGCTCTCTTTGCCGCACATGTATAGCGTGGCTCCTATCATTTCATGCCGGGGAGCGGCGATGATGGCGTTGGCTTCAGAGTGGACGCTGCGGCATATTTCATAACGGTGACCTCTCGGCACCGCCAGCGCTTCACGGCGGCAGTAGCCCATGTCGGTGCAATTCTTTCTGCCTCTGGGAGCGCCATTGTAGCCGGTGGATATGATTACATCGTTTTTTACAATAATAGCGCCGTACATCCTGCGAAGACAGGTGGAGCGCTCCATGACTGTTTCCGCTATATCGAGGTAGTAGTTGGTTTTGTCCGGTCTTGCCATAGTATTGTTACCTCCATTTTTAAAAAGAAAAAGAAGCCAAACAAAACGGAGTTCAGCTTCTTCTGTTATTCTTTAATTACTCCGCTACATAGGGTAGAAGCGCGATTTGTCTTGCGCGCTTGATAGCGACTGCGAGCTGGCGCTGGTGACGGGCACATGTGCCTGTCATACGGCAGGGGAGAATCTTTCCCCGCTCAGAAACATATCTGCGAAGTTTTGCTACGTCCTTGTAATCGATGTAATCAATTTTATCTGCACAGAATGCGCAAACCTTGCGGCGTTTGCGAGGCTTGGAAAACTGAGCAGCTCTGTCATCACGACGAGCGGTATTTTCGCTCTTAACGTTCGTGTTGTCCATTGTCATATTCCTTTCTAAGTATTTTTCCTTTTAGAAGGGTACGTCGTCATCATCGGCGAGCTCCTTGAAATCAGCTATGGGAGCCGTTGAAAAGTTATACTCCTTGGAGGAAGTCTCGCTTTTCTGAGGCGGCTGATAGGCGTTCTGGTAACCTTGCTCGCTTCTCTCATATTGTGCGCTGGAGTCGGCGCTGGCCTTCGTTTCGCCAAAGAGAAGGTTCTCAGCGACGATCTCGAAGTTGACTCTGTTCTGATCGTACTTATCCTTCCATTTGCGTGTTTGGATTCTTCCCTCGACGATTATCATGGAACCTTTTTTGAACCATTTGGCGACGAAGTCGGCTCTGTTCGCCCAACACACGACGTCAATGAAGTCGGTTTCCCTTTCTTCGCCCTGTCTTACGAAAGCGCGGTCAACCGCCACAGTTATCGTCGAAACAGCAGTGTTGTTAGGGGTATAGCGGACTTCCGGGTCTCTTGTGAGACGTCCCATGATTATTGCTTTATTCAGCACGTGCGGTCACCTCTATTTCTGATTAATTTCAAGGTACTACTTCTCGTCTGCGTTGACGATCATGGAGCGAAGTATACCGTCTGTAATTTTGAACACGCGGTCGAGCTCTGCGGGGAAAGAGGGGTCGGACGTGAAGGACGCGAACACATAGTAACCTTCATACATATCCTGGATAGCGTAAGCAAGACGGCGTTTGCCCCACTCATCGTGCTTCTCCATCGTACCGTTTTCCTCAATAAGAGACTTGAACTTATCGACGATGGCGGCAATCTCCTCTTCTCCGTGAGTTGAATTGACAATGTAAACAACCTCGTACTTTGAATTGATTTTTGACATTTCTTTTGCACCTCCTTTTGGACTAATGGCCCCCGATCATGTCGGGAGCAAGGACATTTACCTTTTTATTATACACAGAAAAGCAGAATTGTCAAGAAAAACTTCTAATATTAAAGATATTTTTCTGTAGGATTACAATAGAAGTGTTACACTTCGAGTGTAATACTTGAAAAAAGGATAGCAATTGAGAGCCGGATGTGTTACAGTTAAGTTATCACACAAAAAAGCAACAGAGGAGGCTCCCAATTGCCA
>JAAZBA010000260.1 GCA_012514045.1 Clostridiales bacterium
CCGATTCGGAAAAACATCGTTCCCGGTTGCATTTCGCCGCGATTTACATCCCCAAGCTCACAGGGGACACCTGCACGGAAGGCTACATCTGCGTCCCCGCTGCAATCGATGACGATTTTAGCTTTGATCGCTTCCATTCCATTTTTGGAAAAGACAATGGCACCCTTCATACAGTTTTCTTCAACTAACGGTTCAACAAAACTGGTATGGTACAAAACTTTTACATTTGCTTCGGTCAGCATATCATCGGCAACGCGCTTTAATACTTCCGGCTCGAATGCCGCACAATGATCATGTCCTTTGAAGTGGTATCCGGTGGTCTGATCCCCGGAACGGCAATCTTTGGGGTGAACTGCTCCATCCTGCGCAACCAGCCGGTTAATCACTTCCTCGTACATGCCGCGGATAATCATTTTATTTCCAGACTTATTGTATGATGTCATAAATGGACCGACTAATGCATTCGTCGCCGTACCGCCACAGCACCCGCTTTGTTCAACCAAAATTGTTTTAGCGCCATGTCGCCCAGCTGCTGTAGCCGCACAAAATCCTGCCGGACCGCCTCCTACAACCAGCACTTCGCAATTGAATTTTACTGGAATCGTCATTTCTTTTGCAATATTTTCCATTATTAACCCTTTCTCCGCTATCAACCCTTTACGCCGGTTGTTGCAATACTTTCTATAAAATACCTCTGTGTAAACAGGAAGAGGACGATAATGGGAATAATGGCACTGGATGCAGCTGCCATCATGTAATTATAATCATCCGTCAAATGTAAAAAGAACTGAACTCCCTGAGATACGGTATACAGATCATAGGTGGGTAAAAAGATCAAAGCATTTAAGTATTCATTCCAGGAATTAATGAATCCTAAAACAATTACAGTTACCATCGGTGTTTTTGTTAAAACAACCAGCCTGCCATAGCCTCTTTCTTTTTATTCATTCGGATCCCCCCCATGCTAAATCGTACTTGTAGATACGATTTAGAGGACTGCTGCTTAAAAACAGCAGTCCTCCGATTAGCAATACTGCGATTTACTTTTTATCTTCGATTGCTTCATCGCCGAATTTCTTGATTTCTTTCATCATTTCTTCAACAGTCATATCCCCGACCAAAACATAGTCGGTATACTCCAGAATCATATCGTATAAATCATTATAAGCAACAATATAGTCCTCGGAATAAGATGTCTGTCCTGCAGATACAACATATTCATTAAATCCAACAGGATCAACCCACTTTTTAGCTTCTTCCAGAGTTCCGAATACTACTTCAAGGATTTCACTCGCATCATTTCCTGTCCATGTTCCTGCATGTCCGGATGCATACATATATTTGTTTCCGTAAGTAGCTGCAAACTTTGCAAATGCATAGGCCGCTTCTACATCCTGACATTTTGATGAAATACCGATATGAGAATTCGGCTTGGGACCTGCCATATAGTTTGTCTGTCCCTTTTCCATAACCGGATACGGAGCATAACCAATCATGAAATCATGTTCAATCGAAGTGATATATCTTGTTAAGATACTATCAACAGAAGTTGCTACTGTACCGCCTAAGAATAACTGTCTGTTTCTCAGGTTGTTTGCACTCATATTAGGCTTAGTATACCAGATACCTTCCTTTTCTGCATCAACTTCGATCTGTAATGCTTTTGCAAATAGCGCACTATCAAAATCTGCCAAGCCTTCTGCATTATAGTAAGTGTTTGCTCCCTTGACCTGAGATACTCTATGTGTCCAGGAATCCTTATCGGAATAATCAACACCGCCGAATACACCATCTTTTGTCATCTTACGGCAAGCCTCAAGATATTCATCCCATGTCCATTCTGAAGGAATGTCTCCAAGACCTGCTTCGTTCCACATATCCATGTTAATTGCAACGTAATAGGACATCGCGCCGGAAGGGAAGCTGTAAACTCTATCCTTCAGTTTATATGTTTCGGTTCCCCACTCTTTAACTAAGTCCAGATTATCTGCTTTTAAACGATCTGTGATGTCAACAAACAGGTTGTTTTCCCAACGTGCCAAAGTATTCGCTACACCAAAGCTGAGGAGGACGTCCACTTGTCCACCAACCATTGCAGTATCAACAGCTACGTTACCATCGTTGTTGTTCTTGTATGTTGTTAAGATAACCTCAATATTCGGATAGTACTTATTGAATTCGGCAATTAATGCACCCGAGCCCACGTCTTCTGCAAAAGCAGAATAGAAACGTACTTGACCCGTCATTTCAGCTGCATTTTTGTTAATATAGACCGGATCACCCTTAGGTTCTTCCTTTACAGGTTCGGGAGTTTTGTTATCCGCCTGATTCGTAACATCCGG
>JAAZBA010000035.1 GCA_012514045.1 Clostridiales bacterium
CGTTCCGATTCCTGCGAATGCCATCGGCGGTCTAAACAAGGATAATATTGACGTTCTTGCGGGCATCCCTATTGCAGGCATTTGCGTTGTATCTGCCATTATGAAAGCGGATGATCCTAAAACGGCAGCAGAAGAATTGAAAGCAAGAGCGCAGGAGCTTGGCTTATGCTAAAGGGAGCCATCTTTGACCTTGACGGAACGCTTCTTGATTCCATGTTTATCTGGGAAACCATCGGCGAGGATTATCTGCGAACACTCGGTAAAGAACCGCATGAGGATCTGAAAGAGACATTTATGACGCTTACCTTGGAGGAGGCAGCCGAATATTACCGTGAGCACTACGGCGTCACACTTTCTGTCAAAGAAATTGTGGACGGCGTCAACGCTATGGTTGAGGGAATCTACAGAACAAAGGTCACTCTCAAACCTGGCATTGCGGAGTATCTTCGTTGGCTTAAGGAGAACGGCGTTAAGATGTGCGTTGCCACGGTGACAGACAGATATCTTGTGGAAGAAACGTTGGAACGACTTGGTATCCGTCATTACTTCTCCGAGATATTCACCTGCGCTGAGGTTGGTTTCGGCAAGGACAAGCCGATCATCTATCGAAAGGCATTGAAGCACCTTGGTACAACTAGAGAAGAAACCTGCATTTTTGAGGATGCTTTATTTGCGCTCAAGACTGCAAAGGCAGACGGATTTACAACTGTTGGCGTTTGTGACAGGCACGAAAACCGACAGAATGAACTGCAAAGTCTTGCTGATTATTATATCCGTGATTTTGCAGATCCTATATTGAAAACCATATAACAAACAAGCGGCAGATTGGGGGCACCACCTTATGCCGCTATACAAAACGATGCTGAGTGATGAAAGGAGATTTCTATGAAAATGAAAACAGCATTGACCATTGCAGGAAGTGACTGCAGTGGAGGCGCCGGTATTCAAGCAGATTTGAAAACAATGACGATGAATGGTGTTTATGCCATGAGTGCGATCACAGCACTCACCGCACAGAACACGACCGGTGTAAGAGGAATACAGGAAGCGACTCCCGAATTTTTAGCACAGCAGATCGACGCGGTATTTGAGGACATTCGTCCCGATGCTGTCAAGATCGGTATGGTATCTTCAAGCGAGCTTATTCAAGCCATTGCTGACAGACTCAAATATCATAAGGCAGAGAATATCGTTGTGGATACCGTTATGGTGGCAACCAGCGGAGCAAGACTCATCAGCGAGGATGCAATCGATACCCTCAAGGAATACCTGATACCCCTTGCCACCGTTGTGACACCCAACATTCCCGAGGCAGAGGTCCTGGCGGCTATGTCCATCCGAGATAAAGAGAATATGGTAGAAGCGGCAAAGAAGATCGGCGATACCTATCGCTGCGCCGTTCTGCTCAAAGGCGGTCATAGCTTTAATGATGCCAACGATCTTTTATATCAAAACGGTACCTACCGCTGGTTTAAGGGGAAACGCATCAACAACCCCAACACCCACGGTACGGGATGCACACTGTCAAGTGCCATTGCCGCAAACCTCGCAAAGGGCTATGATCTTGGAGCGTCTGTACAGAGAGCAAAAGAATATATCTCTCTTGCGCTTGCCGATATGCTCGATCTGGGGCAAGGATCCGGACCTATGAACCATGCTTTTGATCTGACCGGTAAGTTTTCTAAATAAAATGTGCTTGAAAGGAACCAAAAACAATGAGAAATTATACAACACAAATGGATGCCGCAAGACAAGGGTATTGATCTAAGCGGTGTTCCCCTTGAAGTGGTCTGTGACGTAGTGGCATACTGCGAAGCAAACAAGAATGACACTACCGATTGGATGGTGCTTCCCGTTGCCAGCTTCGATTGCTATTACGGAAATACAAACTTTAGTAAAAAGTGGCTTAGTAAGATGCCCGATATCGTGCTTACAAGAGAAGTTAGCAATGGAATATGTAGTGTTAAAGTAAAAAGTTAAAAACCCGTCACAAAAAAGTTTGAAAAACTTCAAAAAAGCTCTTGACATCGTTGCGTTAAAGTGCTAAAATATTAGACAAATTTAATAGTGACAAAGGCTATGACGAAGAATGGTCGCGGAGAAAAACGGCAAAGAGAGCTGATGGTGGGTGCGAATCAGCGTGTTATATATCCCTGTCCTCTCACTTCCGAGCCGGGAACCTGAAGCTAAAAGTGTGTAGGGAACCCCGTGTATGCTACGTCAGTGCATAGAAGTTGTTGGACTTCGAAGAGGTGGCGGATTATATTTATATCCGCAATTTGAGTGGTACCGCGAGTGCTATATGTAAGTAACACCCGTCTCAAAGCAATTTTAAGGCTTTGAGGCGGGTTTTTGTTTTGCCTTAAAGTCAACAATAAAGCATAAATATAAAATATGAAAGGCGGAATGAAAATGTTAACTCTCGACAAAGTATTTAATGCACAGATGGTGCTCAAAAACATTATTCGTGAAACGAATGTTGTCAGAGCATACGGCATTGCTCCCGAATGTGAACTATACCTAAAACCCGAAAACCTACAGATTACTGGTTCCTTCAAGGTTAGAGGTTCTGCATATAAGATTGCAATGCTCTCCGAGGAAGAAAAGAAAAAAGGCGTTATTGCTTGCTCGACGGGAAACCACGCACAAGGCGTGGCGCTTGCGGCAACCAAGAACGGAATCAAATCTCTGATTTGTTTGCCGGACACGGCTCCTATCTCTAAGGTCGAAGCAACCAAAGGTTTTGGCGCAGAGGTATGCTTGGTGGAAGGCTGTTATGACGATGCCTACCAAAAAGCACTGGAGCTTCGTGAAAGTGAAGGATATACCTTCGTTCATCCTTTTGATGATGAAAACGTTATCGCAGGTCAAGGTACGATTGCTCTTGAGATTCTAAATGACCTTGACAATATCGATGCCATTGTAGTTCCCATCGGTGGCGGCGGGCTCATTTCGGGCATAGCCTACACCGCCAAGCAGATCAGACCTTCCGTTAAAGTTTACGGTGTTCAGGTAGCAGGTGCGCCGAGTATGTACAACTCGGTAAAGGACGGAGAAATTGAATGTCTTTCTTCGGTTTCTACAATCGCTGACGGCATTGCGGTAAAGAAGCCGGGCGAAGACACCTTCCGCTATGTCCGCGAGCATGTGGATGAAATTGCCCTTGTCACCGATGATGAGGTTGCAAGTGCCATACTTGCTCTTATTGAAAAGCAAAAGATGATTGCAGAAGGTGCAGGTGCAACGGCGGTGGCTGCTGTGATGGCAGGCAAATTTGATCTAAAAGGCAAACGAGTGGTTGCTGTCGTATCGGGTGGTAACATTGACGTTACAAGCCTGTCCCGTGTCATTGATCGCGGACTTCTTAATTCCGGTCGTTCCTCAAGCTTGCTTATTGAACTGATCGACAAACCAGGACAGCTTAAAGAGATTTCTGGTATTATCGCTGATTGCGGCGGCAACGTAACCGGTGTTCATTATGAAAAGGGCAACACCGAGAGCGTAAACGGTTGCTTCCTCCGTATTGAAATGGAAACAAGGGATTTTGAACACGTAAACCTTATCACGAAAACACTTCGCGATGAAGGCTTCAAATTAGTATAAAGGAGATAAAGTTATGAGTAATAAAGTTGAGACATCTAAAGCGCCGGCGGCAATCGGACCTTACTCACAGGCAGTCGTCGTGGGTAATCTCATTTTTACCTCCGGACAGATCCCTCTAAATCCCGAAACGGGTGTTTTGGAAGGTGAAAACATTACCGAGCAAACTCACAGAGTATGCAAAAATTTGGAGGCAGTGCTATCTGCTGCAGGCGGCTCACTACAGAGCACAGTTAAAACCGTATGTTTTCTTGCCGATATGGCAGATTTCACCGCATTTAACGAAGTGTATGCACAGTATTTTACAGAAAAGCCTGCAAGAAGTTGTGTGGCGGTAAAGGAGCTTCCCAGAGGCGCTTTAGTCGAGGTAGAAGTGATTGCAGAAAAGGAGTAAACAGCAATGATGGATTCAAGTAAATACCGAGTGGGATATTTCCCTGTAGATAAAAAATATAACAAATGGGTAGAGAAAGACC
>JAAZBA010000067.1 GCA_012514045.1 Clostridiales bacterium
AAAAATAATTGAAACAACCGTTGGCAGGCTAATATTCAACGAGTCTATCCCACAGGATCTGGGATTTGTGGATCGCTCCATACCCGGTAATGAACTGGAACTAGAGGTAGCTTTCATTGTAGACAAGAAGCACCTGAGCAAAATTATCGAGAAGTCAATCATAAAGCATGGCTTTGTCGAAACAGCCGACCTGCTTGACAAGATCAAGGCAATGGGTTTCAAACATTCTACCAAAGCTGCTCTTACAATCTCTTTATCCGACATGGATATTCCTGAGGAGAAAAAGATATTGATCTCCCGTACGGAGGAAAAAGTAGCTTCAATTGATAAGAAGTTCAAGCGCGGTACAATAACAAACGATGAGCGCCGAAGACTTGTTATCGAGGAGTGGGACAAGACCACGAAGGATGTAGCCCGTGCCCTTACAGACCATCTTGACAGATTCAATCCGATATTTATGATGGCTGATGCCGGTGCCCGTGGCTCGGCTACACAGATAAGACAGCTTGCCGGTATGCGCGGTCTTCTTGCCGATACTTCAGGTAAGACAATTGAAATTCCTATAAAGGCTAACTTCCGTGAAGGATTGAGTGTACTTGAGTTCTTTATCTCCTCCAGAGGTGCCCGTAAGGGACAGGCTGATACTGCTCTTCGTACAGCCGACTCAGGTTATCTCACAAGAAGACTTGTTGATGTATCCCAGGAAGTTATCATCCGGGATTATGACTGTGGTTCTACCGACGGCATTACAGTCTGTGATATTATGCAGGGCGATCATATAGTTGAGGGCTTTCAGGAACGTCTCGTAGGCAGATACCCTGTGGAGGATGTATACGACAACGACGGTCATCTTCTTGTTGACAAGAATACGATGATGACGGAGAATGACGCTAAAAGGATTGCGGAGGCAGGCTTTACAGAGCTTAAGATAAGATCCGTTCTCATGTGCAACTGTCGTCATGGTGTATGCTCCAAGTGCTACGGTATGAACCTTGCCACAAGTGAACCCGTAGGCATAGGCGAGGCTGTCGGCATCATTGCCGCTCAGTCGATCGGTGAACCTGGTACCCAGCTTACGTTGCGTACATTCCATACCGGCGGCATCGCCGGAGGTGATATCACTCAGGGTCTTCCGAGAGTTGAAGAGCTATTCGAAGCCCGTAAGCCAAAGAGAGTTGCAACACTTACAGAGATCGGCGGAGAGATAACAATCGAAGAGATTCGTCGTGGCACAATGAAAAACGTAACTGTAAAAGATCCAATGACAGATGAAAACCGCTCTTACCAGATTCCTTTCAACGCTACCATGAAGGTCAGGGAGGGCGACTTTATAGCTGCCGGTGAAGAATTGACAGAAGGCGCTCTCGATCCACATGATGTATTGCGTGTAAAAGGTGTGTCCGCAGTCCACGACTATCTCATCAGCGAAGTGCAGAAGGTTTACCGTGGCCAGTCTGTTGACATCAACGATAAACATATTGAGGTAATCATACGTCAGATGATGAGAAAGATAAGGGTCGAGGATTCCGGTAGTACAGATCTGCTTACCGGAGCCATTGTGGATGTAAACGAGTTTAAGTCCAAAAACGCGAATATAGAAGAGAGAATCAAGACCGGTGAGACCGATATATACCCGGCTACGGGTTCTCCGGTGATCCTCGGTATCACAAGGGCTTCTCTTGCCACAGAGTCCTTCCTCAGCGCTGCTTCTTTCCAGGAGACAACCCGTGTGCTGACAGAGGCCGCTATAAAGAGCAAGGTTGACCCCCTGATAGGTCTCAAAGAGAACGTTATAATAGGTAAACTTATACCTGCCGGCTCCGGAATGGAAGTGTATCGCAGCGGCTATTCGGTGGGAATAAAAGGAAATAGCGCAGAGTAAGGAAAAAACCTTGACAAATTGCGAGAATGATAGTATAATTATAATGTTAGGCATTTAACTCGGAAAGGAGAGCCGATATGCTTGCAGGCTTAGAAAAGGCAGCAAAAGTAGTTGGTATTAAGCAGACAAAAAAGGCTATTCGCGAAAGCAGAGCTGTGAAGGTTTATTTGGCAGCCGATGCCGAGGAACGTGTTCTGCGTCCCATACACGAGCTCTGCAGAGAAGGTTCCGTCACGGTTGATATGGTTGAGTCCATGAATGAATTGGGCGCTGCATGCGGAATCGAAGTAGGCGCCGCGGCTGTGGCGCTGATACGGGAGTAAAGAAAGTCAAATTGGTTTTATTGCCTTGTAAAGAGGAATAAAATAAATTAAATACCTAAAAAAGGAGGTGTACAAATTTGCCAACATTTAATCAGTTGGTCAGAAAAGGCAGGGAGGTTGCAACTTATAGTTCAACAGCTCCGGCTCTTCAGAAAATCCTGAACACAAAGAAGAAAGAGCTTAATGATTTAAACTGTCCTCAGAAGAGAGGCGTTTGCACAGCCGTAAGGACCGCCACACCGAAGAAGCCGAACTCCGCGCTCCGTAAGATCGCCCGTGTTCGACTTTCCAATGGAATCGAAGTTACAGCTTATATTCCTGGTGTAGGTCACAACCTGCAGGAGCACTCTGTCGTTATGATAAGAGGCGGACGTGTGAAGGACTTACCTGGTGTGCGTTACCACATCATCCGCGGTACGCTTGATACTCAGGGCGTAGCAAACCGCAGGCAGAGCCGTTCACTTTACGGTGCCAAGAGACCGAAGGCAACGGCTGCCAAAAAGTAAAAGCAAATAATTGTTCGCGAAAGCGTTAACTTGATATATTTTAAATGATGTCAATTAATTACGCTTCGCGGGCGCAACGAAAGCGGGCAAGCTTTCGAGTACCTATGAAATCATAATATGAAGGAGGGAAGCAAAGTGCCCAGAAGAGGATTTGTTCCCAAGAGAGATGTTCTGCCCGACCCTTTGTACAATTCCAAGCTTGTTACAAAGCTTGTCAACAACATCATGCACGACGGTAAGAAGGGTGTAGCACAGAAGATAGTATACGGAGCGTTTGACATCGTAAAGGAAAAGACCGGACGCGATCCGCTGGAGGTCTTTACACAGGCTATGGATAACATCATGCCTGTGCTTGAAATCAAAGCACGCCGTGTCGGTGGTGCAACATATCAGGTTCCTATGGAAGTTCGTCCTGAGAGACGCCAGACATTGGGTCTGAGATGGATAACAACATATTCCAGAAACAGAAGCGAGAGAACAATGCGTGAGAGGCTCGCAGGAGAAATACTTGACGCGGTTAACAACCTCGGCAACTCCGTAAAAAAGCGCGAAGATACACACAAGATGGCCGAAGCCAACAAGGCTTTCGCACATTACAGGTGGTAATCGCTTGCTTAGGCATTCACGCGCGAATCATCAAGAGAGGTTAGAATAATGCCGAGGGAATACTCACTGGAATTGACACGCAATATCGGTATCATGGCGCATATCGATGCGGGCAAGACCACAACTACTGAAAGAATACTGTTTTATACAGGCAAGAACTATAAATTAGGCGAAACACATGACGGAAATGCGACTATGGACTGGATGGATCAGGAGATGGAGCGCGGAATCACGATCACCTCTGCTGCTACCACATGCTTCTGGAATGATCACAGAATCACTATAATTGATACACCGGGACATGTTGATTTTACAGTGGAAGTCGAGCGTTCGCTTCGCGTTCTTGACGGCTCAGTAACTGTATTCTGTGCCAAGGGCGGTGTTGAGCCTCAGTCCGAAACTGTATGGAGGCAGGCTGACAAATACCATGTCCCGAGAATGGCATATGTAAACAAGATGGATATCGCAGGCGCCGACTTTTATCATGTTGTTCACATGATGCACGACAGACTCAAGTGTAACGCCGTTCCTATCCAGCTTCCTATCGGTTCCGAAGAGAACTTCAGAGGCATTATTGACCTTGTTAAGATGAAAGCTTATGCATACTACGACGATTTTGGAAAGGATGTCCGTGAGGAAGCGATTCCCGAGGACATGATGGA
>JAAZBA010000251.1 GCA_012514045.1 Clostridiales bacterium
ATTTACGGAAGCCCGTCATGGTCCTCCGTTATGTTTACAGATTCAGAACCCCCGCACAGCGATTTTACCGCTGTCGGCTGTCTGCCCGAGGTTTACCTCGGGCAGGAGCTGACTCTGTATGGCGAGTGGGGCACTCACGAAAAATACGGTGAACAATTCAAAATTCAAAAATACGAAATACACGAGGACCCGGAAGGCGTTAAAAAAGCTCCCTCCGGCGGAAGCGAGCCTAAGCCAACATCGAGGGAAAAGGCTCCTCTGCCGTCCGGGAAAGCAATATTCACCGAAAGTGTAATTGTCCGCTTTCTGAGCAGCCAGTTTATCAAAGGCATCGGGTATCAGAAAGCCGTCCTCATTTACGCCATGTTTGGAGAAAAGACTTTTGACGTTATTCAAAAAACGCCGGAAAAACTGGCCATGGTCAGCGGAGTCAGTATGAAAATGGCACACTCCATACATGACGACTTCATGTTCAATAAAGACTACCTCCCCCTTCGGGCAGCTCTCGACTCTTCAGTCACAGACCGCGCCGTCCTCACCATCTACGAGAAATATAAGGACCGCTCCCTGCACATATTGAAGATAGACCCGTATCGCCTTATAGACGATATCGACGGGTTTGGCTTTAAGAAGGCAGATAAAATTGCCGCAGCGTACGGTATTGCCGAAGACGCCCCGTGCCGGATAAAGGGAGCCGTTATGCACATCCTGAAGAAAATGTCGGTTGAAGGCCATTGCTTCTCCTTTACAGAGTCTCTTGCAGACCATCTCAAGGACTGCATAGGCCCGGTCGAGAACAGCGTGGCATTAGCCGCCGACGCCATCAAGTCCCTCAAGGACGAAAAACGCGTATACGTTGAAAAGGACGGTGCTATATGGCCCATTTACCTTTATAGTGCCGAAGTGTCCGTAGCGAAACGCATCAAGAGCCTGCTCAGCGCAAAACGCATGAAGGTTGAGTTTAAGGAGTCCGATATTGAATACGCCCTGACGGATGTCAGAAAAACCACATGCTTTGAGCTTGAGAAAATCCAAAGGAAAGCCGTTGTCTCCGTATTTCAGCATCCGTTTTCGGTTATTACCGGAGGGCCCGGAACCGGCAAGACAACGATTATAAAGGCTATTCTGCATGTATGGAACAAGTTTGATTCGATGGATTCCGTTGTGATGATGGCGCCGACAGGAAAGGCTGCGCGGCGCATAACAGAAGTGACGGGATTTCAGGCCTTCACAATCCATCAGCAGACAGCGCTCCTGCACAAGAAGGACAGCCTTGAATACTGCAGGAATCCCGAGGAGGTAGGTCTTGTAATTGTCGACGAAGGCTCGATGATTGACGTTGCGGTAGCGGATATGCTTCTGCGCTATGTGCGTGAAGGCACCAGGGTCGTCGTTATAGGCGACAAAGACCAGCTTCCGTCAATAGGCCCGGGCAACTTTTTCTTCGAGCTGTGCCGCGCAAGCGGCATCGTACCGAAGGTTGAACTCAGGCTGTCATTCAGGCAGAAAGGC
>JAAZBA010000154.1 GCA_012514045.1 Clostridiales bacterium
ATATGAATCGATTATAAAAGAGGGATTTTTAAAATAACAAAAACAATACAATAATAATGTACAAAAGCCATAAAAAAAAGAAACACACAGGAAAAACCTTGTGCTTTTGTGACGTTGTTAAAATAAGTAGTATATGGTATAATAACAAAGTTATACTGCCCCAATAGGCGCCTGGCCGAAAAAGCCTGATTATGAAGCAGATTGAGAATCTGATGCTGTCATTATAGTACCTTTTCCCCGGAGAAGCAAGACTCAATTTGCAAAAAGTAACAACAGAGCCATGCGTTTAAACAAAAGAGCTAAGACCTTGAAGCACAACGAAACGGAGTGATAAGGAAGAATGGTCAAGGATATTTACTGTGGAAGAACTCATCGCCGCAGTTACGCAAGACTCACAGAGCCCCTTGAAATGCCAAACCTTATAGAGGTACAGAAAGATTCCTATAAGTGGTTCCTCGAGACCGGACTTAGGGAAGTATTTTATGAGATGCCGGCGATTACCGACCATACAGGCAATCTTGAGCTGTCGTTCCTGGATTACAAGCTTGAGAATTCCCCCAAGTACTCGATAGGAGAGTGTAAGGAGAGAGACGCCACATACGCTGCTCCAATGAAAGTGAAGGTACGTCTTTACAACAAGGAGACGGGAGAGCTCAAGGATCAGGAAATATACATGGGTGATTTCCCGCTGATGACACATAGCGGAACCTTCGTTATCAACGGTGCGGAGAGAGTCATTGTATCACAGATCATCCGTTCGCCGGGCATGTATTTCGATGCAAAAGCCGAAAAGGCTGAAAAGGAAATATATACAGCTCAGATAATCCCCTACAGAGGAGCGTGGATTGAGTACGAGACAGACTTAAGCGATGTTATGTCCGTACGTATAGACAAGACTCGTAAAGTGCCGATAACATGTCTTATCCGTTCTATCGGTATTGAGACCGACGCGGAGATAAAGGCGTTGTTCGGCGAGGATGAGAGAATCATAGCTACGCTTGATCGCGACACTGCGAAGACAAGGGACGAAGCTCTCATTGAGGTGTACAAGCGCCTCCGTCCAGGCGAGCCTGCAACCGCCGATTCTGCCGGAACGCTTATCAACAACCTTTTCTTCGACCCCAGGCGTTATGATCTCTCTAACGTAGGCCGCTTTACCTTCAACAAAAAGCTGGCTATTTCAAAGAGAATCGCAGGCAGAATTCTTGCTGACAATGTAATCGATCCCCTTACAGGTGAGCTTATCGCCGAAGCCGGAAAGTCCATAGATCGGGATATGGCTCAGAAAATCGAGGATAAGGGCGTTAACGAGGTTCTTCTGCAGGTGGGAGAGAAGACGGTCAAGGTGTTCTCAAACAATGTTGTTGACCTTTCTAAAATTGTTGACTTCGATCCTGTTGAAATAGGAATAAAGGATAAAGTCCGTTTCGATGTACTGCAGAACCTGCTTAATGAGTACACGGGGGAAGAGCTCAAGAATGCACTTAAGGACAACTACCAGGCACTCCTTCCCAAGTATATTACGGTTGAAGACATCCTTGCTTCCATAAACTATTTAAATGGTCTTGCTTACGGCATAGGCGTAACCGACGACATCGACCACCTCGGAAACCGTCGTCTGCGCAGCGTGGGCGAGCTTCTCCAGAACCAGTTCCGCATCGGTTTCTCCAGGATGGAGAGAGTTATCCGCGACAGAATGAATATTCAGGACATGGATATTGTAACACCTCAGTCGCTTATAAACATCAGACCTGTAACTACAGCTATAAAAGAGTTCTTTGGCTCTTCTCCGCTGTCACAGTTCATGGATCAGACAAACCCCCTCGCGGAGCTTACACATAAAAGACGTATGTCCGCCCTCGGTCCCGGCGGTCTTTCCAGAGACAGGGCCAACTTCGAGGTTCGTGACGTTCACTATACACACTACGGTCGTATGTGTCCTATTGAAACGCCTGAAGGACCGAACATTGGGCTAATTTCTTATCTCGCCTGCTTTGCTAAGATCAACGAATACGGTTTTATCGAGACTCCATACAGGAAAATCGACAAGGAGACAGGCGTGCTTACCGATGAAATTAAATACATGACCGCCGACGAGGAAGACGAATTTGTTGTAGCTCAAGCAAATGAGCCATTAGATGAGGAAGGCCGAATCAAAGCAAAGCGCGTAACCTGCCGTTACCGCAATGAGATACTTGAGGTTGACAGAGAAAGAGTCGACTACATGGATACTTCTGCCCGCATGATGGTTTCCATAGCCACAGCTATGATTCCGTTCCTTGAGAATGACGAAGCCAGCCGAGCGTTGATGGGCGCAAACATGCAGCGGCAGGCTGTGCCGCTGCTTGTTCCCGAGGCGCCTATAGTAGCCACAGGAGTTGAATACAAGGCTGCCGTGGACTCCGGTGTCGTTCCACTTGCGGAGGATGACGGTGTTGTAACAAGGGTGTCCGCAAGCGAAATCATTATAAAGTACGATCATATTGGTGAGAAGACACATCAGCTTATAAAGTTCCTCCGTTCCAACCAGGGCACTTGTGTAAATCAGAGACCTGTAGTAAGCGTTGGCATGAGAGTACGCAAGAATGATGTCATAGCTGACGGCCCTTCAACGAAAGAAGGAGAGATTTCCCTTGGCCGTAATGTTCTTGTTGCGTTCATGACATGGGAAGGCTACAACTACGAGGATGCTGTGCTGCTCAGCGAAAGGCTCGTAAGAGATGATGTATTCACATCAATTCACATAGAAGAGTATGAGACCGAAGCCCGCGACACAAAGCTGGGACCCGAGGAGATTACGAGAGACATTTCCAACGTGGGCGATGATGCCTTAAAGGATCTCGACAAGCGCGGAATCGTCAGAGTCGGCGCCGAGGTTCGTTCAGGGGATATCCTTGTCGGCAAGGTCACTCCGAAGGGCGAGACAGAACTTACCGCAGAGGAGAGACTTCTCAGAGCTATCTTCGGAGAAAAAGCTCGCGAGGTCAGAGATACATCCTTAAGGGTACCTCACGGCGAATCCGGAATCATTGTTGATGTAAAGGTGTTTACACGCGAAGATGGTGATGAAATGTCGCCGGGTGTAAATCAGGTGGTAAGAGTCTATGTTGCCCAGAAGAGAAAGATCTCCGTGGGTGACAAGATGGCTGGACGTCACGGTAATAAGGGCGTTATCTCAAGAATCCTCCCTCAGGAGGACATGCCGTTCCTGCCCGACGGTACACCGGTTGATGTTGTTTTAAACCCTCTGGGTGTTCCGTCCCGAATGAACGTTGGTCAGGTTCTGGAGGTTCACTTAGGGTATGCCGCAAAGGCACTGGGATGGAATGTAGCTACCCCCGTATTCGACGGTGCCAGTGAAATAGATATAGAGAATACACTCGAGCATGCAGGACTTCCCTCCTCAGGCAAATCCGTGCTTTATGACGGACGCACCGGTGAGCCTTTCGACAATCTGGTAACTGTTGGATATATGTATTTCCTCAAGCTCCACCATTTGGTAGACGACAAGATCCACGCCCGTTCAACTGGTCCTTATTCTCTTGTAACACAGCAGCCACTGGGTGGTAAGGCGCAGTTCGGCGGACAGAGATTCGGTGAAATGGAAGTCTGGGCTCTAGAAGCCTACGGAAGCGCCTACACACTTCAGGAAATACTGACTGTAAAGAGTGATGACATGAACGGTCGTGTAAAGACATATGAATCAATTGTAAAGGGCAAGAGTATACCGCATCCCGGCGTTCCGGAATCCTTCAAGGTTCTCGTCAGGGAGCTGCAGTCATTGGGACTGGACGTAAGAGTGCTTGACAAGAATATGGAAGAGATAGAGCTTACGGAGCTGGACGACGAAGATTACGAGAAGGATACCTTCGACGAAAAGATAGTCAACGATGCTTCGGGGGACGGCTTCGTTCCTCTTAACGAACAAGGCGATTATTACGACGATTACTCCTCTGTAGAGTCAGAAGAGTTCGAAAACGAGGAAGACTTCGACGAAGTGCTCGAAGACGACGAAGAATAATTGAGCCGTACTGAAATGTACGCGTAATAAATGAAAAGGAGCAGGTGAGCTGATGGCTTATACAAGCTTTGAAGCGATTAAGATAGGACTCGCATCTCCCGAGACGATCAGAAGATGGTCTTACGGTGAGGTAAAAAAGCCTGAAACCATAAATTACAGAACACTCAAACCTGAGCGCGATGGTCTTTACTGTGAGCGTATATTTGGCCCCACAAAGGACTGGGAATGCCATTGCGGCAAATACAAGAAGGTTCGATACAAGGGCAGGATATGCGACCGCTGCGGTGTTGAAGTAACCCAGAAGAAGGTAAGACGTGAGAGAATGGGTCACATTGAGCTTGCTGCCCCCGTATCACACATCTGGTATTTTCGAGGTATTCCCTCAAGAATGGGTCTTATCCTCAACATGTCTCCGAGAATTCTGGAAAGGGTGCTCTACTTTGCCGCGTATGTTGTTATTGATCCTGGAACAACACCTCTTTCAAAGAAGCAGCTTCTCACAGAGAATGAATACATTGATTTCAGAGAAAAGTATGAGGATGACTTCAAAGCCGGAATGGGTGCCGAAGCCATAAAGGAGCTGTTATCGGAAATAGACCTTGAGGCCACCTCCGAGGAGCTTCGAACACAGCTTGAGAATTCAACCGGGCAGAAAAAAATGCGTATAATCAAGCAGCTTGAGGTTGTGGAGGCTTTCAGAAACTCCGGCAACCGTCCCGAGTGGATGATTCTGGATGTTATCCCCGTAATTCCGCCGGA
>JAAZBA010000143.1 GCA_012514045.1 Clostridiales bacterium
ATAAAAAGTAGGATTTCAATGAACATACTTGCCTTTGAATGCTCTGCAAAAGCTGCCTCTACAGCTTTACTGTCCGATGGCAAGCTCATTGCAGAGAGCTTCCAGAACTGCGGGTTTACCCACAGCCGCACACTCCTTCCATTGGCTGAAAGCATGCTTTTGGGAGTTGGGAAAACATTTGAAGATATTGACATATTTGCCACATCTTCAGGTCCAGGTTCCTTTACGGGGCTTCGAATTGGCATATCCCTTATCAAGGGACTCGCATACGCGCTCGATAAACCTTGCGTCGGTATTTCCTCACTAAAAGCAATGGCTTATCTTCTCCCTCCCTCTGACAGCGTTCTTTGCGCTGTTATGGACGCGAGAGCAGGACAGGTTTACAACGCTCTGTTTGATATTTCCAGCTATGAGCCTAAAAGGCTCTGTGAAGACAGAGCGATAACAATAGAGAACCTTACTGAAGAACTTCACGCCATTAAGAGAAAAGTGATAATAATCGGTGACGGAGCATATCTCTTTGACGGCAAGGGATTTAACGATCTGCCTGAATATTTTCGCATTCAGAAGGCTTCAGGTGTAGCATTTTGCGCTATGGAGTCCGAAAGATATTCACCCTTTCAGCTCACTCCTGCCTATCATCGTCTGCCCCAAGCCGAAAGAGAAAGGATCGCCAAACTAAAAAATACGCAAGGAGTTTAGAAACATGAAGATTATAATCGCATCTGATCACGGAGCATATGAGCTTAAGGAAGCTATCCGCAAGTACCTTACTGATAAAGGCTTTGATTTATACGATGACGGCATATATGCCGACACGGATCGCACAAATTGCCACTATCCTGAAATCGCCGCCAAGGCTGCGAAGAGAGTTGCCTCCGGTGAGTTTGATTATGGTATTATCCTCTGCGGTACCGGTATAGGTGTATCAATAACAGCAAATAAAATCAATGGTATCCGTGCAGCCCATGTGGGATGTGAATATGATGCCAGATATACGAGACTTCACAACGATGCAAACATTCTCTGCATTGGTGGGAGAACCATGGGAGAAGGAGCCGCTTGTGAGATCGCTGAAATATTCCTTACAACAGAGTTTTCCCACGGAGAACGTCATCAGAAACGTATCGATATGATTGCTGCCCTCGAAAAATAGATATATTCCAGGAGAAGGAAAACATGAATAATCTTCGTCTTGTCGAGCATCCTCTTATCCAGCATAAGCTCACAAAAATGCGTGAAATTGACACCGGTTCTAAGGAATTTCGTGAGCTGGCTAAGGAAATCTCCATGCTCCTATGCTTTGAGGCAACGAGAAACCTAAGCCTTGAGAACGTAAACATTATAACTCCCATAGCTGAGTGTATTTCTCCGGTTCTTGCAGGCAAGAAGCTTGCTGCAGTTTGCGTGCTCCGCTCCGGACTTACAATGATTGACGGTGTACTGAACCTTATTCCTGCCGCAAAGATAGGTCACATTGGCATATATCGTGACCCTGATACACTTTCTCCGATACAGTATTACTGCAAGCTTCCTCCCGATATATCTGAGCGCGACGTGCTTCTTCTGGATCCCATGATTGCTACAGGTACCTCTACCTCTGCCGCTGTTCAGTTTATAAAAAACTATGGAGCAGAGCGAATCCATGTGCTTTCCATTGTGGCATCTATGGAAGGTATGAAGCTCCTGTGTAACTCTCATCCGGACATCGATATAGTCTGTGCAGCGCTTGATGAGTCTTTGACGGATTATGCTTTCATTAATCCCGGTCTTGGAGATTTTGGCGACAGAGCTTTCGGTACAAAATAATCGGCTACAAAATAAAATGAATACGGAGTTCATATCTGTTGTATATGATAATCCCCTCCCCCAGCTTCGTTCACGGCAGGCAGCCTTTCCCAACCTTACACAACTTCGGGACGGGACGATTCTCTGTGCCTTTCAGATAGGCGAAGCTTTTGAGAGTGTGGACGGCGCGAGTTACCTTTCAAGAAGCACTGACGGAGGAAGAACCTGGTCAGTGCCAAACAGAATGTTTCCCTGCCTTGAGGTAAAGGTTTCCGAGTCCTGCAAGGTAACTGCGCTGTCTGACGGCAGCATAATTGCTGTTGGCTACAGGTATTACAGACAGGATCCGAGAAAACCCATCGGTAACCCTGAAACAGGCGGCCTTCTTGACGATGATGTATTTATCTCCCATTCTTTTGATGATGGCATTACCTGGTCAGAGCAGGAGATAATCAGGTGTCGTTGGGGACAGCATGTTGAAGCTTCCGCTCCTATAACAGAGTTACATGACGGAAGTCTTGTTACTCCGATAACCGGATTCCCTGACTGGGACGGAAATATGACTGATACAATGTGTGGAAGACTATTAAAGTCGATTAATGGAGGTAAAACCTGGTACGACGATACGATATGTATGTCATTCCCAAGTAACAAGGTTACCTGTTATGAACAGAGGGCATGTCAGCTTCCTGACGGAAGGATTGTTGTCATCGGATGGAACGAAGATACCGAGTCAGGTGATAGGATGAATAACCATATCACTGTTTCTTGTAATAACGGTTCTACTTTTTCAACTCCCTTTGATACAGGGATCCGCGGTCAGGCTTCAAGTGTTTTGTCTATAGGTGGCAACAGAATTTTAAGCCTACATGCGATAAGACGTGACACAGACAAGCCGGGTATTTACGGATATATCTCCAATCTTTCTTCGGACAGATGGAGTACTCTTGATTCTTTCCTTCTTTGGGAGCCCAGTTTTCCGATTATGAAGGATTACAGGATGGCGGAGATTTTTTCTTCTCTGAAATTTGGCCAACCGGGGGCAATCATGCTTTCAGACGGCAGTGTGCTTGCAAGCTTCTGGTATGCTGAGCAAGGGCAATATAAAATCAAGGTTATAAAACTTAGTATATAACCTCACAATTTTACAGAATACATTGTTTCTGTCTTTTAAAACAAAAGGCATAAACAATGTATTTTTTTGTTTTTGATATCATTTTACGTTATTATGCACTTGACAATACATATTATACAATATACAATTTATTATATACAATCTATTGTATGATTAGCTGCATTATTTTACACTAAAATTTAAAATTGGCAATGCCATACGGAGGCAACAATGGAAAACAAAGTACAATTTCACCATGATAAAGTAAAGACATCAAATGCATACCCCATGCCCGAAATACCGCGTCCCTGGATGAAATACTATCCCGAAGGTTGTATAGACAAACCTCTGCCAGAATATACTATCTACGGATATCTCAAATATATGAGAAGCGATATCCCCGATGTTCCTGCAATAAGATATTTTTCGAGGAGATTCAATTCCATAGAGTTCATTGAAAAAATCGATTTATTCGCGTCAGCGCTTTCTCAAAGCGGCATCAAAAAGGGTGATTATGTAAGCATCATATCTGTGATGATTCCCGAGACAATCTTCATGTTCTATGCATTGAATAAAATTGGCGCTGTTTCCAATATGATCGACCCCCGCACAGATACTCCACACATGAAGGAGTATATAGACAAAGCTTCTTCCAAAACTCTGATTGTGCTCGAAAATGTATGGGACAAAGTAAAGAGTATATTGGATGGCTTAAATCTTATAATAGTGCTTTCTGCCGGCGATTCGCTTGATATTGTAAGAAGGACCGCGCTCAAACTTAAGGCTAAGCTTCCCAAAATTCCCTATAACGAGAATAGAATAATACCTTGCCGTAAATTTATAAAGCGCGGCAAAGGTCATATCTCTGCCGAAGTTCCTTACGAGAAAGACTACCCCTGTGTAGTTACACGAACCGGCGGTACCACGGGTACCTCTAAAGGTGTTGTGCTGACAAATGACAGCCTTAATGCAAGTGTTCGTAATCTTGAGTGTGCCGGCATGAGACTTCCTGGAGAAGCAGTACTCAATTTTCTCCCCGTTGCTGCATCCTATGGAGTTGTAGCGGGAATCCACCTTACATTTGCTCTCGGAGGAGAAAGTATCCTTGTTCCTCTCTTCAAACCTAATGAGTTTGGAGATCTCGTTCTTAAGAACAAGCCGAATATCGTCATCGGCGTACCAGTGTTCTATGAAAATCTGGTAAACAACAAGAGAGCCGAAGGGCAAGACTTGTCATATATCCGATATATGATATCTGGCGGTGACTCAGCTAATGCAGGATTTGAAGAAAAACTCAATCGATTTATCGCCAAAAGAAATATCCCCTATCCACTTGCTCAAGGATACGGAATGTCGGAAACATCCTCCGTAGTAAGCTTCGGGGCAAGAGATATTCACAAGGACGGGAGCGCTGGAATACCTGGAGCATATACCTCAATAGCTATATTTGAACCAGAAACAGAGAATATCCTTCCCATCGGAGAAAAGGGAGAGATTTGTATTACCGGACCTACTTTAATGAAGGAATACCTAGATGAGCCTGAGGAAACGGAAAATATACTGAAACTCCACGCAGACGGTTTCCATTGGATTCATTCCGGAGATATCGGCTATATAGATGAGGATGGATTTTTATTCATCGAGGGTAGAATCAAGTACTCCGTTATCAGATTCGATGGCCATAAGTCATATCCGGTTCAGCTTGAGCAGGTTGTAATGAAGCATCCTTCCGTCAAGAGCTGTTGCGTTATTGGCGTTAAGGACATGGATCACGATCAGGGACAATTACCTCTCATATTAGCAGAGCCAATTGCGAGTTTTACCGGAGATAAAAACGAACTTCGTATGGAGCTACTTATACTTTGCAGCGAAAACATTGAGGAACGCAGCCAGCCGGCTGATGCGGTCATTTTAGATGTTCTTCCCCTTACAGGCTTAGGAAAAATAGATGTGAAAAAACTTACAGATGAATATGAGTTTTTCAACTATACAAAATGATTTAAAGACAGTCTTGAAAAACAAGACTGCCTTTAAATATCGATTTTAATTAACTATTTAATTGAA
>JAAZBA010000162.1 GCA_012514045.1 Clostridiales bacterium
ACACAGATATGCTTTCTTTATGTTGTTTCCGAAAGTAAAGGTAGCTTTAGTGCGGCGGTCATAGGCATCGTACACTCTGATTACAAGGGCATCGGAGGTTTCAGCCTTCTTGGCGGTCTCGATTATGATATTTTCCCTGTCACAGGATACAAGTGAGAACTCCTCGGGGAGCGAGCCATCGCCGTTAGCTCTGAAGTAGATAAAGGGACGGTTTAACATATATGCGTTTTGAACTACGCCGCCTTGCTTGTGGTTTCCTGCATGGGGCAAGAAGGAATAGGTCAGGTGGTGCATCTCACGGTCTGCATTGATGTTTGGATATACACCAGCTTTCAGGATTGTAAGCTTGAGGGTACTGCCCTCGGCATTATGACCGTATTTGCAGTCATTTAGTATAGCGGCGCCATAGTTATCCTCGGAGATGTCGGCGTATTTATGGGCGCACACCTCGAATTTGGCTTGCTCAAAGGATGTGTTTTCGTAGGTAGGACGCTCAATGTAACCGAACTGAGTCTCGTAGGAGGCTCTATTCGCATGTACGTTGATGGGGAACGCTGCCTTGAGAACGATATGCTTTTCTTTCCAGTCGATATTTGTCTCAAAATCGATTCTTGGAATGGAGTCATATACATAAATACGCTGCTCGATAACAGAACTGAGATATTTACGGACAATCTTTAGACCAGCCCTCGCGCCGTCGTTGATAATCTCAATATCACTTACATCATCAACGTTCCATTTCTTTTGCTTGTAGTAGGCTACCAACTCCCAGTTGTCGTGCTGATGAGGTAAGTCCTCAAAGGATTCCAATCTCACATACTCGCCGGGCTTTATGACTTCACGAGCATTTGTTTTATCGTATATGGACACAATATTGGCGTTCCTGTCAAATAGGATAGTGTACAAAAGCGAATCTATGCGTTCTTTTGTAACAGTTATATTGTTTGTAAAGACAAGGTTTTCCACCTTTTTATAGCCCATGGGAGGAATCGCCTCCACAAATGCTGTCTTACCGTCTATTGTGACGATGCCATCAGCCTGGAAAGAGTTTGGATTATAGATAACATTTCCTTTGGATATACGGGAGGCAAGACCCTTTATAGCGCCGTCCACAATGGATTCACCGATTCTCTTTATGTTGGCATACTGGATATCGCAGTCCTTGTATACCTCCTCAATTGAGGAACCGGGGATTATATCATGGAACAGATTGAGGAGTATTATCTCCCAGCAATCGTATATTTCCTTAGCCTTGTAACCGTAACCATACAAAGCGCCTGCCAAGGAGGATATCTGCTCCGCTGTCTGGAAGAGGAACTCACTCTTTCTGTTATTGCGTTTGTTTTTGGCGATAGAGGTGTAGGTGCCTCTGTGGAACTCAAGATAGAGCTCCCCTACCCACTTGGGTGTCTTTTTAAGTTGGGCGCAGGACTTTTCGAAGTCGGCTCTTAAGGCTTCGAGATAATCTCCGGCAAACTCCATCTTTGTGGCGGGAAGGCCGGGGATACCTCTCTTAAGTCTCCTATGATACTCCAGCATCTTTCTTGTTGGACCGCCGCCTCCGTCACCGAAACCAAAGGTTAGAATGTTCTTGTCTGAATATTGCTTCTGCTGGAATCGGTCTCTTGTGCCCATAACCTGGGAAGGTGTTATATCTGCGTTGTAAGTTGTAAAATTAGCTTTGCCGCCGGGCCGGTAGTTCTGGGCGGTGAGGAAGTGGGTAAACACCTGGGTACCGTCGATACCCTCCCACATGAACACGTCATAAGGCAGCTTGTTTGTCTCGTTCCAGCTGATCTTCGAGGTCACAAATGTGTCAACGCCGCTTTTGCGGAGAATCTGAGGCAGCGCCGCGGAGTAGCCAAACACGTCGGGAAGCCACAGAATCTTGCTCTCCACTCCGAACTCATCCATAAAGAAACGCTTACCGTGCATTATCTGTCTTACGAAACTTTCTCCGGATGACAGGTTGCAGTCTGCCTCAACCCAGAAGGCTCCCTCGGGCTCCCAGCGCCCTTCCTTAATACGACGTACCACCTCTTCATATAGCTCCGGCTCGAATTTCTTGAGATATTTGTATAGCTGAGGCTGGGAGGACATGAATTTGAACTCCTCGTACTGCTCCATTAGGCGAAGCATGGTGGCAAAAGTACGCTGTGTCTTCTCCTCTGTTTGGGCAAGTGTCCAAAGCCACGCAACGTCAATATGAGTATGTCCTATACAGGATACTGTGGCGGAAGAGCATCCACAGCGCTTTACATAGAACTCCTCTTCCAGAAAAGCATCAGCTTTTGCGATTGATTCATAGAACTCGTCGGAGTAAGGCACGCGGAAGTCGATAATATTACACGTAAGCTCAAGGTATTTCATAATTGTCACGTAATCATCCGATGCCTCTGTGAGACAGTCGAGGGACTCATAGGGTACTCGCATATCGTAATATAGCTTCTCAATCGCCGAATCCACGATCTTTAGATTTATTATGAGGGGGAAGCCTCCGGACTCCAGACCGGTGTACATATAAAGACTAAAATCGTAATCCTTGTCAAACTCAAGCTCCAGGTCAGTGTGATTTACGTCGAGACCCTGCACTGCTTTGCCATCTAAAAACGCCAAGAACTGAGGATTTCTCGCGTCCCACTGGCCTTCGCGTCCCGTTTTAAGGTCGAAATAGAGCTTTGCGTTCTCAAAAGGTTTCTTTGGAGTGCTGAGCTTAGTGTTCACCCAAAAGTGAGCGTCTACCTCGTAAAACATTTTTGTCTCTTCAAGCTCCGTCCAGCTGTCGTCCACCACAGGGGGACGGGCGTCACCTTTATAACCTACGGGCAGATAGCGAAAACCACGCAGCGGACTCTTTTCAAACACGGAAAGCTCCTTTAGCTTTTCAAACGTTACTCTTATTTTTTCTTTTACCAGATTTACCATTTTCTCATCTCCTTAGACAGCTTATAATGTTATTGTATCATGAGAATTGAGGAAACGCAACACAATTATCAATCCACAACACACAGAAAATGTTGGTTTGTCAATGATATGTTACACCGAGGCACAAAAAATTAAAGAGAGTAGTTTTAGGAGAATTCCAGTTAAGAGGCCGCATAGGGAAGTTGTTGTATTTACGGAGATGAACAGCAAGCT
>JAAZBA010000349.1 GCA_012514045.1 Clostridiales bacterium
TAATTGCAAAAGCCTTACGGTTTTTTAAACCGTAAGGCTTTTTGTATCTTAAGTTTATAAGCATTGCATCGAACAGATTGGTTTCTGTTGAGTTGTATTCACAAACGTATTTTCCCCCTACACATATAGGCTTGCGCTTGTCCTTCCGTTGCCTATGAATACTTCAATTGACCTTGAGTCGCGCAGTATCGATATTCCCTCTCCCGGCAGATAGTTAAGGGTTACAAGTCTTTCACTTTCCCTGCCGATCGTCACTCTGTCACCCTGCAGTCTCACAAGCTCGTCTTCACCTTTAAGGTGCGGCGCAGCTTCAGCTATGGGAAAGCCTTTCAGTAATCCGTCTTCAAAGAATAACTGCCTTGGGATTGAAAACGCTCCGGCATAGTCAAGTCCGGCTTGACCATGTCCCCTTGGGTTCACCATCCAGCCTATAACAATTCTTCTACCTAAGTGATCGAGAAAGCTCTGGGGAGCGTAGTAGTCCGGGCCGGTTTCAAGGTCGTACTCCGCCTCCGGCGTGAACCTCATCCCGTCGAAAGAACCGACAATTGTCCTTATAGCTCTTTGTTTATCTGTGAACATCTGGGAGAATGACAGCACATATTTTCCGTCAAGTTCGAAGAAATCGGGGCATTCTATCACGTTTCCAAAGCGTTTTCCCTCGATCAGCGTACCGAGGGGCTCCCAGAAGTACAGGTCATCGGATACATACAGCAACACTCGTCCTGTTCCCCCGCTCCCGCTTCCACACACCATATAATAGCGTCCCATGAGTTTTGTCACCTTAGGATCCCGAAAGTCCTTAACTCCAATGGAACCAATTATGGGATTTCCTTCGTATTTTACAAACGTTACGGCGTCATCGCTTACCGCAAGGGATTGAGTCTGTCCCAGCTCATTAGATACGGAGGTATAGAAAATATACAATCTCCCGTCTTTTTCAACGGCGGAGCCGGAGAAACAGCCGCCGGAGTTTTCATAGGGCATATCGGGGTACAGCGCAATTGGCAGCTCCTGCCAGTTAATCAGGTCATCACTTACGGCATGTCCCCAGTACATGGTATCCCACACCGGAGCGTATGGATTATGCTGAAAGAAAGCATGATATCTGCCTTTGAAGTAAATAAGACCGTTGGGGTCATTAATCCAGCCTTTTTGGGGCTCGAAATGATATTTTTGTCTCATATTAATCACCTAAAACAGCAGACACAACCCCTCGCGGAAGCGATTTATACTCTCATCATCCTCCCTGACATAGGGGCTGACAGTTCTGGCTCTTTCCATTATGTATTCGTATATTGTTTCGTATACTTCCTCGCTGGGCTCAAGGCCAAGCTCCTTTACATTCGTGGGCATTCCAAGCTTTTTCATAAACGTACGGAACACATCCACAAGCTCCGGCGTCTGATTGTAGTATATCTGCATCAATAGTCCTACCGCCACAATTTCTCCGTGGAGATAGCTTATGGCTTCATTTGTGAAATGCTTTCTTAAAGCATAATAGAATTCATGTCCGATGGCAGACTGTCCCAAACCTCTGGCTATACCGCTTATCACCCCTGTTAGAGCGATGTTTATAAACGCCACCGTCTCTACATCCTTTGTAACTCTATGGGCAGCGATATCCTCGCAGGCTTTTTCCATACAGCCCATAAGCGTATCATATGTATGGCGGGCAAGCACACAGGCGGTACATCGATCAATGGCGAATTGTGATATATCCACCTCGGGATTGCCGTTGAGTATCTCGACATACTTCGCCATAGCGTCAAGGATTCCCGATACAGCGTATCTTACAGGGGCATTTACGATGGTGTCAAGGTCTACTAATATTGCAGACACCTCGTAATCATGGTAGTAGTTGCCGACAGTTTTGCCCTCCGGAGTATACATAACGCTGAGAGTGGCGAAAGCGGCGCAAGTGGCTATAGAGGTTGGAATGTTGACAACGCTCTTTCCCGCAAGGGAACCGCAGAGTTTCGCGATGTCCATTATTCGCCCTCCGCCGACTCCTACGATTACATCACAACCTTCACGTTCCGCTATGCCCACAAGCTCAATTGCCTTTTCCATGGAGCATTGACCGGGATGAATTTCCGTATGATACGAAAGCTCTGCTCCTTCAAAGCTGTTAACAAGCTTATTCTTAACGGCGTCATATGCCCTCGGGCTTGAAATCACGAATGCATTTCGACCGAATCTCTTTATCTCAGCACCAGCGCGGGATGTTATTCCCCGCTCCTGATAATATCTTCCCGCTCCGAATTTATATGTCGAATCTCTCTCAAATCCCATAACAATCGCCCCATTCTTTGTTTTTTCATATTATACCACAAAAATCCGGCGAACTCCATACGCGTCCGCCGGATTTTTCATATTTACTTCATCACAAACCTTAATTCCACCGGATTGTGGTCGGAGTATACAAAGCCTGTGTCTATGACTCTGCTTGATACGATCTCTATATTGTCGGAGGCTATGAATCCGTCCACCGTTACCACAAATTGTCCTGGGTTATGGGGACCGTCGGCGTTGCGGCAGGAGGGTATCGGATTGTTTTCATCAAAAGGCGCAATCATGGCAAGGGGTCTTCCCGACACCATGGACTCAGGAAAAGGCTGAGCCCAGGTGTAGCCGTCCGAAGATATTCCGAATATTTTAGAGCTGTCTCCCAAAAGGTCCTTATTGAAGTCACCGCCGCAGATGCAGTAATTGCCGTTGTTATACTCCGACTCCATATCGTCAAGAAGCATTCTAAGCTGCTCCTCAGCAATAAGACCATCGGAGGTGTACGCGGACAGATGCGCGGTATACAGCACAAGCTCCCGTCCGTTTGAAACTTCCACACGGCTTACGCTGTAGCACCTGTCCAGATCCACAAACTTCATGAGGCTCTCCTCTATGGGAAGGCTTCGTCTTACACTTTCCGTCATGTCGAATCTTGACAATGTCAGCATACCCGACAAGGATTTGCCGTGGGGAGCGGAGAAGGGATAGAAAA
>JAAZBA010000367.1 GCA_012514045.1 Clostridiales bacterium
CATCTTTTATCGCCGCAAAAGAAGGAGATAAAGCTGCTCAGGAGGTGGTTGGCAGATACCGTGAGTATGTGGCTATTGGTATTACAAACTATGTGAATATTTTCCAGCCTCAGGTGCTTTGCATAGGCGGTGCCATAAGCAAAGAGGGAGAATACCTTCTGAACCCGGTTTGTGAGTTTGTAGAAAGAGAGCGCTATACCAAAAATTGCGACAAGCAGACAGAAATAAGATCGCTATGTTGGGTAATGACGCAGGGATAATTGGCGCCGCTATGTTGGGCAAATAAAACAAATTATTTAAAATCTTTGTGCCGAGCTGAAATTTAACAAATTCAGCTCTACTTTTTTTGCTAATCTGTCTTTTATTTTGCCAATAAATCGGTTATAATAATACTGATATAATATATACTGAGGTGTGTTATGTCATACAGCGTTTTTGATGAGCTTAAAAATATTCCTGGGTTACATATAAAA
Source organism: Clostridiales bacterium (assembly GCA_012514045.1). Classification (GTDB taxonomy): domain Bacteria; phylum Bacillota; class Clostridia; order Oscillospirales; family QAMX01; genus JAAZBA01. The sequence continues at coordinate 474 of JAAZBA010000367.1, forward strand.
GAAAATGAGATTATGGCGAACCACTGCTCGTTTCGAATAGGTGGTACTGTGGATGCTCTTGTGGAACCTTCTACCGAGGAAGAGCTGCTAAAAGTCATAGCGCTGCTGCGGGAACGAGAGACAAGATACAAGCTTATTGGTCTCGCTACGAACCTTATCTTCTCAGATGGACATATTCCTATGGTGATAGTGAAGACCTCATCTCTCTGCAAAGTTTCATCTAACGATTCTTTACTTTACGCCCAGTGTGGTTGTCCTATTTCCAGGGCTGCTATACATGCCTATAACAACGGGCTTACAGGCTTCGAGTTCGCCCATGGAATTCCCGGAAGTATCGGAGGCGGAGTATATATGAACGCCGGAGCTTACGGAGGAGAAATCGCTTCTGTACTCGAAAGTACTATATATGCCGACAGTGATGGAAATATAATAAAGATAGATAATGAAGAGCATATGTTTTCGTACAGGAAAAGCATTTTTTCCGGCTCTGATAAGTTGATTTTATCCTGTATGTTCAGGCTTGAACACGGCAACAGAGACGATATCAAGTGTATAATGGCGGATCTGATGGAGAGAAGAAAATCAAAGCAGCCATTGGAATACCCAAGCGCCGGCAGCATGTTTAAACGCCCGGAAGGGCATTTTGCCGGGAAACTTATAGAAGATTCTGGCTTGAAAGGTTATAGTATAGGTGGAGCTCAGGTGTCCGAAAAGCATGCAGGATTTATTGTCAATACCGGAAACGCCACAAGTGATGATGTGCTGCGGCTTGTGGAGCATATAAAAACTGTTGTATTTAATAATTTCGGTGTGTCGCTTGAATGTGAGCCGGAGATTGTGAAGTGATATTGTATATGAATTCAACCTTTTCAACAAGAGCCAAGGAGGAAATGTGTACCTATCCTTTTGAGAAAACATGCGACATGGCAAGCGAAATCTATGGTATTCTCCTATTCGCCTCAGTTTTTACAAAACGTGAGATCAGAATAATAACGGCTAACAATTGCTTTGCCTCACGGCTTAGGAAACTCTTTGGGAATGTATTTGACATAGAAATACCGTTGCGCCAAAGCTCTAAATCAAGATATGTATTCAACCTGACAGATAAATCGCAGCTTTCCAGGATATTTGAGCGCTACAGTCTTGAATCGGAATACAGCCATAGTATAAGATTAAACAGGGCGATAATCGAAGATGAATGCTGTATAAATGCTTTTATACGAGGAGCTTTCTTAGCCGGAGGCTCTGTCAGCAATCCAAAAACGTCATATCATCTGGAGCTTGTAACGCCGCGATATAACCTCAGCCGTGAACTTATGGCACTTTTGATGGATATGGAGCTTGAGCCAAAGATTACGACAAGAAAATCATCATACGTTATATACTTCAAGTACAGCGAAGCTATAGAAGAACTTTTAACACGTTGTGGTGCTTCCGTATGTGCCATGGATATAATGACAGCAAAGATCGAAAAAGATGTGCGTAATAAGCTAAACCGCAGAGTAAACTGCGAAACCGCAAACATATCAAAAACAGTTGGAGCTGCCGTAACTCATATCGATGCTATAAAGAAACTTATGAATGATAACGCATTTGATGCCCTGCCTGAGAGTTATCGTGAGGCTGCAAAGTTGAGATGTGAAAACCCCGAATTTTCACTCTCTGAGCTTGCTGCCATGTCAGGTGTTAACAAGGCAACACTCAATTACAGACTAAACAGGATAAAAGAAGCTGCCAAAAGGAATACGAAGGAGGAGTCTCAATGACAGATTTTGTGCATCTTCATCTGCATACAGAATATAGCCTCTTGGACGGAGCATGCAGGATAAAGCCGCTTATGAAAAAGGCAGCTGAACTGGGACAAAAGGCTTTGGCAATAACGGACCACGGTGTAATGTACGGAGTGATAGATTTCTTCCGTGCAGCACAGGATGCTGGAATTAAACCAATTATCGGATGTGAAGTCTATGTGGCGACGAGAACAAGATTCCATAAAGAATACGAGTATGACTCAAAACCGTACCATTTGGTGCTTTTGGCAGAAAATAACGAAGGCTATCATAATCTAATAAATATCGTAAGCAAAGGCTTTTTAGAGGGCTTTTACAGCCGTCCGAGAGTTGACATTGAACTTTTGAGAAAATACTCGAAGGGACTTATTGCTTCCTCAGCCTGTCTCGCGGGAAGCGTGCCAAGATTTATATCCGAATCAAATTACGAAGCCGCTAAGGAAAAAGCTATCGAATACGAATCTATATTCGGTAAGGGTAATTTCTTCCTTGAGCTTCAAGATCATAATCTCCCTGAGCAGAGAGAAATAAATCGTCAACTTATCAAGCTTTCTCAGGAAACGGGAATTGAGCTTATAGCCACAAACGATGTCCATTACATAGAAAAAAAGGACGCTTATGCTCAGGACGTGCTGATGTGCATCCAGACAAACAAAACGATTGACGATAGCCAGCGGATGAAGTTCGATACGGAAGAGTTCTATCTCAAATCAGGAGATGAGATGCTTTCGCTGTTTCCGGGGTATCCTGAGGCTATTAATAATACAGTAAAAATTGCTGAACGCTGCAATGTGACATTTAAGTTCGGGGAGTACCATCTTCCTGAGTTCCCGCTTCCTATAGGAGTGGATCATTATGAATTCCTCTGCGAGCAGTGTGAAAAGGGACTTGTGGAACGTTATGGAGATGACGCAGAGCTGCATCGGGAAAGACTCGAGTATGAACTTTCTGTCATAGGCAATATGGGCTTTTCCGATTATTTTCTTATCGTGAGCGACTTTATCAAATATGCAAAAGATACGGGAATTCCGGTAGGCGCAGGAAGAGGCTCATCGGCAAACAGTATAGTTTCCTATTGCCTAAAGATTACTGATGTTGATCCTCTTAAATATGACCTTTTCTTTGACCGCTTTCTAAATCCCGAACGAGTTAGCATGCCGGATATAGATATGGACTTCTGCTATGTCCGCCGTCAGGAGGTCATAGACTACGTCATAAATAAATACGGACATGAAAGGGTTGCCCAGATAGTAACCTTTGGAACAATGTCTGCTCGTTCTGTGATTCGCGATGTGGGAAGAGTACTAAATATGCCC
>JAAZBA010000065.1 GCA_012514045.1 Clostridiales bacterium
AATACATCATTCAGGACGGCGACGTCGTCCTATACAGATTCAACGTATGATTGAGGAAAAACGAGAGCGAGTAGAGGCTTTTGACGTTATCCGAGGGGTTATGATTCTGCTTATGGTGTTTTATCATCTCCTTTTCGACCTTGTGCATTTGGCAGGTCTCCCCTCTTGGATTCTGTATAATCCACTTCTAAACGTCTGCCAGCCCATAGGCGCGGGGATATTTATCATCATGAGCGGCGCTATGTCCCGCTACTCCCGCTCGAATTTGAAGCGGGGAGGAAAGCTTTTGCTTGTGGCGATTATTGTCACGATGGTGACTTCAATAATAGGTTCCGCCATCCTCTTCGGCATACTTCACTTTCTGGCGGTGGCATCAATCCTTTACGCTCTTATGAGCCGATATCTGGAGAAAATTCCTTTCAAGATTCAGCCCTTTCTTTATGGCGTTTTGACAGCTGTTTCCGCTGTTATCGTAAATACATCGACCATTCGCTCGGATATTTTGTGGTTTTTCGGCTTTCCCGGAAAGACTTTGACCTCCGCAGACTATTTCCCTCTTCTGCCCTGGATATTCGTGTTTCTCTTCGGCACATGGTTCGGAAAGACATCGCAGGAGAAAAAGCTCCCTGATTGGTTCTATAACATTAAAAACAACTTTTTCGCCAAATGCGGACGCTACAGCCTTTATATCTACCTTGCCCATCAGCCTGTGCTCTACGCTCTGTTTACCATACCGTCCTTATTTAACAAGCTATGAAAAAGAGACTCCTCATCTCCTCTGTCATTATGCTTTTCGCGACCTTAGTTTCCTGCACGCTTTTCTGCCCGAGACACACGGTCGCGCTTCCTATTCTAATGTACCACGACATCTGCCCCGATGACACACAGCCGGGGCTTTATTCCGTTACCGAGAGCAAGTTCCGTTCTGATATGGAGTACCTTGCAAGTAATGGCTATGTTGCCCTGACCGCTGAGGACCTCATAACCTGCCATGTGTCAAGTAGACTTCCCTCGAAAAAAGCAGTTATGATTACCTTTGACGACGGGTATCTCTCAAATATCACCCTGGGAGAGCCGATTTTGTCCGAGATGGGGCTTAAAGCCACTGTCTCCGTGGTGGGTATCTGGGTAGAAAACGGAAATACCTATATGACCGTGCAGGACGCAAAGGAAGCTCAGTCAAGAGGAATAATCGACATCCAGTGCCACACCTATAATCTCCACTTAGGGGATAAGTCGCTGCTTGACGCCAATCCTCCATACGGATGCGGCATCGCGAGACGTGAGGGAGAGACAAAGAGAGAATACAGAGCGCGCCTAAGAGAAGACTTGACAAAGGCAAAGGCGCTTCTCTCAGAAATCGGCTCGGATATGGCTCTTGTGGCATTTCCATACGGAATATACGACCGCTGGGCGGGGAAAGTGCTTGACGACTTCGGAGTTGAAGTCACTTTAAAAACCAAAAACAGTATTTGTGAATATACAGGCGCCAACCGAGGGCTTGTAAGGCTTAGCATATTCAATAACACTGACCTTGCTGATATATTGCCATAAAATATAAGGAGGTTTTCTCAAAATGATATCAGAGCTTCTTTCGAAACGAAATCTGCCAGAGCTTCTTGTCGCTTCCGACGGCGGAGCTATCAAAAACACAGACGAGTGGGAAAAACATCGGGAGTATTTAAAGGATCTTCTCTGCCGGGAGGAGTATGGATATATGCCGCCGTCTCCCCTGTCACTTACCTTTGAGACAATTGAAGAGAACAAGCGATACTGCGCTTCAAAGGCGATTTACAAAAAAATCAACGCCACAGTGACACTTCCAGCAGGTTCTTTTACCTTTCCTTTTTACTATGTCTACCCCGCCGGAGAAGGTAAATACCGCACAGTTATACACATAAACTTCCGTGACTGCGTGCCCGACATGTACATGCCCACAGAGGAAATAATTGACAACGGCCTCGCCATTGCTTCATTCTGCTATACCGATGTCACAAGCGACGACGGAGATTTTACAAACGGTCTCGCCGCAATTGTCTATGACGGCAGTGAACGAACCGATAACTCCTGCGGAAAAATCATGCTATGGGCATATGCCGCCATGCGGGTTGCGGACTATGTATTAGCTCAGCCTCAGACAGACGCGGCGCATCTTTGCGTGGCTGGT
>JAAZBA010000240.1 GCA_012514045.1 Clostridiales bacterium
CACCTTCAAGAGGCATCCAATGCTTTTCGTCAATTCCGTCGTAATCTGACACATGAAGTGTTTCTATTCGGCTTCCGAGATTTTCAATAAGCTCATAGGTTTTTTCTTTAAGGCTGTGATTGAGATCGCAGCAGATGCAGATATTATCAATACCATCGGTCATCTCAATTAATTCATCTGAAGCATTGCCCATGCATGTTCTCGGCAGATTTTCAACCGCAAGCTTTGAAGGGAAGCAAGCCTTGGCGACAATAGCCGAATTTGCGCGAAACAGATTTATTCTCGTTTTTCTTTCACAATCCGGAATGGGCTCACTGCTCGTGTGAATAATGAATCTATCTGGTTTCATAAAAGCGCAGCATCCTACAAAGTCGATTACACGCTTTTTGGCAAGAATTCTTACATCATCTCTGCAGTCACAGATATCCCACTCTCTTCCAAAGGGAATATGAACTGACACAACTTTTATTCCATGTTTCCTGAAGAGCGAGTGCTGGTAAAGAAGCGTGTAAGTAAGCTCATCACAGTCGAAATCAATGGGGAGATGAGCTATTGACAGCTCTGCGAGTTTGATCCCTGCCTCGGCGCAATCCTTTACAAGCGCGTCAGAAATAAGCGGAAAAGGCAACGATCTAGCTGTTTCAAGGTGATATTTCATTATATTTCGCTCCAATCATTTTAATGTTTTTTTCTTCCTATATTTATTCTCAAGTCAATTGTAAGCACATCTGAATCTATGCCTTGAGTTGTCTCTATATACTTGAGAAGGGGGGTCATAGCAAGAATATCCTTTTCAATCGATTTATGAACGCTGAATTTATACCTTACGGGTAAAATATCTAAAAGCTCAAAATGCTCTACGAACAGCTCATTAGATCTCTTGTCATCAAATTCCGAAAGTGAGTACTGCTCCCTTAATTCCAGAAGGTAATCCCTGTTTGGTGTAACCTTAATTACCACAGAATTTTCTGACAAAAGTCTGTCGAATTCTATGTAGTTGGCAGGCGCAAGAATGTTTAGGATACAATCTATGCTTCCTTTGGCTAACGGTATGGCGCATAAATCCCCTACAAGCCATGTCAGTTGATGATATTTTTTAGAGGCGAGCCTGATAGGGTTTTTTACTATATCGATTCCCACGCAATCAGAGCGATGGATCATGGCGTGAATTTTTCCAAGAAAAGACCCTTCCCCGCATCCTGCGTCAAGGACACGTATGCTGCTTTTGTCAAAAAGAACAGAGTCGATGATTTCGGCGCATTTTGATATAAGTGGATCAAAGAAACCATCATCGTATACTCTTCTTCTTGACGCGAAAAGTTCTTTCTCCGCGTAGATACCAGTATAATTCTTGAGGTAAAGGTTAAGGTATCCTTCTTTCGCTATGTCAAAAGAATGAGAATTGACACATTTATATGTTCCATACGATCTGAACAGAGGCTTAGAGCATACAGGACAAATTATGCTGCTATTCATTACCGTCCTCCGTATTATCAGGGACATACTCTAATATATCTCCGGGCTGACAGTTCAGAGCCTCGCATATTTTCTCAAGTGTCTGAAATCTCACAGCCTTCGCTTTTCCGTTTTTTAGAATTGACATATTCGCCAATGTAATGCCTACACGTTCGGAAAGCTCGGTAACGCTCATTTTTCTCTTTGCCAGCATTACATCAATATTTATTACTATAGCCATGGAGTAACCTCCCCATGTTATATTGTCAGGTCATTTTCCTGCTTCAGTGCGGCAGCCTTTTTAACAAGATGTGATAGCGCCGTACAGAGTACAGACAGGATAAGACCAACAAAAATAACAAAAAGCACAAAAACAATAATAACTGTATGGGGCACATAGAAAATGAGTAGCAGAATCAGTGCCAGAAAGTAAAGAACAGAATCAATAACCGCAAGCATACTTATTTCACGAAGAAGCTTCGCGTTCTTGTCACTGAAAGAGTTATCCCGTGCAATTTCAGAGAAAATAACCCAAAACTTATAGTAAGCGATAAAGACTGGAACAGCTGAAATATATACGAAAATCAAGCAGGGGACAAAGATTTTCTTAAACTCAGGATTCTCCTCGCTTAGTGTTTTGCCAGCCAAAGGAATAACGACAAAAAGCAGTACGAGGCTTACAAGTACCGCAATTATCAGCACAGTTTTCAGGCTTTTTCCTAACTCATTTCTTTTCATATAAATTCTTCCTTTCTCTATTATTAGTTAAATATATCATTGTTTCGATTGTATGTCAATAAAAATTAGCCGTTATACAAAAAAAGATCGTATATCAGGCGGCAATGGCGATATAAATTCATGTCTGATTCCGGTTGTCGGATGAGTAAAGGTGCACCTTGCGGAGTGAAGCGCCGGTCTTTTCATTATATTTTTTCCTCCGTACAAATCATCTCCCACAATCGGACAGCCTATGGATGAGAGATGAAGCCTGAGCTGATGGGTCCTTCCGGTCATAGGCTTTAG
>JAAZBA010000246.1 GCA_012514045.1 Clostridiales bacterium
GAAAAGCCGCTGACGCTGGTTACCGAACAGGGCGAGGAACTCGATGCACTTGCCGCGAAGAAGGGTCTGACGCTTGCTGTCGGTTTCAAGATGCGTTTCGAGCCGATTTTCATAGAGGCGAAAAAGCATATCGGCGAGATCGGCAGGCTTATGCATATCACGTCGACAAAACAGCAGGCCTACAATCCTCGTCCCGAAGCGGAATGGATCCAGCATTCCGGTGCGATGTATGAGCTATCGGTGCATGATTTCGATCTCATCAGCTATATAACCGGCAGAAATCTGGTCGGCGTGCTGTATGCGAAGATGAGCCACCGGTTTGGCTGGGAGAAGGAGGACGCTTTTGCAATCTGCGCCGACTACGGTGAGGGTATTACCGTGCTGCTTGAGGGGATGTATGCGGTAAAAGTATATTCTGCTACCGTGACCTTACGCTGACCTTTTTGGGCGACGAGGGCTACATGCGCGTGGAGCGCCCCGACCGTATAGTTTTGCATACTTCGGAATATCAGGTTATCGAAATACAGCCAGCTGAAAAAAGCGCATTCGTTCTTGAACTGACACATTTTATGAGCGCCGTCTCCGGCAAAGAGAAGAATTCGCTTACCGCAACATGCGCGATAAATATGACGCGCTTCATAAACGAAGCGTATCGCAAGGGGTGTTGAAATGTAAAGCAACGCTCCGTGTGCTCTGTTGCTTGGAATTTTCTGCTACCGCATGTTCTTATGCTCGCCGGCTGCGATGACATTTCGGATGCTGCTGTTGCTACAGCGTTTCGGGCATATATCGTCAAGATTTATTTCCTAACATTGCCCCTGGTACAACTAATGTGGACAGGAAATTTTGTTCTGATGTATATTCTAAAATAATATGACCTAAAAGAGAGAGATACATTGACAACTGTACCGTCTTGTGGTATATTGCAAATTGAGATAAGATGATTTTATATATTTGGAGGAACGATGCCTATGTATAAAGGTCAGGTGTGTGACATCCACATCCATGTGAGCATCCCGCAGGACATGGAGATCATCGCCTCAAGAATGAAACAGCACGGCTACGCGAAGTACTGCCTTTTAGGCTGCGGCTCCTACTATCCGCGCGCGAAGGGTGTTTCGAACGTGCTGGCGCTGCTCCAGAAACTGCGCGACCCGTCGGTCTACGCGTTTGCAAGTCTTGAACATCCGGAAACCGGCACGGCGTCGGCAGAGAGCCTGCTGGAACAGGTGAAGATGTACCATGCGTTGGGCTTCGACGGCGTGAAGATGATCGAAGGCAAGCCCAACATCCGGCTGCGCACAGGCGTACCGCTGGACGACGCGGTCTACGAGCCGATGCTTGGCTTTCTCGAAGCGCACGACATCCCCGTACTGTCGCACGTCAACGATCCGCGCTTCTTCTGGGATATCACGAAGATGAGTCCAGCGCAGATCGCGCGCGGGTGGTACGCAGGGCCGGACAACCCGTCGTTCGAGACCGTACGCGCCGAGGCGCTTGAGACTATGCGGCGGCATCCCGGACTGCGCACGACTTTCGCGCATTTCTTCTTCGCGTCTGGCAGTACGGATGAGGCCGACGGCATTCTCGACCGCTATCCAAACGTGAACTTTGACCTGACGCCCGGCACGCACTACGCGGACATGAGCGGCGCGCGGAATGAATGGCGTACTTTCCTGACGCGGCGCTCGAACCGGCTGCTGTTCGGTACTGACAACGCCGCCGCGACGAGTGAAGCGCATACCCCGCTGTGTCGGCAGATTCTCGAAACGGCGAATGAGATTGAGTACCGCGGAGTGTCACTGCAGTGTTTTGAGCTGCCCGAGGCAGCGCTTGCGGACATCTACGAGAAGAACTTCGACCGCTTTGCCGGAGCATCGCCGCGTCCGGTAGACTGTGAGCGTCTGTCCTCTTACATCCAATGGACGTCCGACCTTATGGAAGGCGCGCAGTACGCAAGCGACATCCGCGCCGACCTGACGGCATTGGATAAATCTCTGTAAACCTTTCCGTATTATCTTATTGGATGTTATATCATACTGAAGCTCTGTTAAAACCACAAATACGCGCTGGTTGTACCGTCCTCAATGGGCGTCCAGATTCTGCCAGCCTGAACGGAAAATGATGTAATACAAATAAGCGAAAATTATATGTGAGGTACTGCGTCACTTTCTCTATCACCGGTATATACCGTCAAGAGTTATTTACTAACATTGCTCCTGGTACAACTAATGTGGGCAGGACAATAAAAAAGGTATATAATGTTTATTATTGAAAATGATTTGATAGGATTATCTCCGTATACGCATGCGGATGACGCTGATATGTTTGCCTGCTGGCAGAATATAGATACACAAAAAGGATATAACGGCATATTCAATCAAACATTTAATGAATTTAAGGAATTTAATATTGAGCAGTTTACATTTTGGGTTACTGTCACGGACAAAAAGACAAGTAAAAAAGTGGGTGTCCTGAGATTAGGCTTGGATGAAATCTGTCCTGATTTAGCCATTTGGATTTATCCTCGGTACAGAAACAGAGGGTATGGAACGCAATCTTTTGCTTTAGCGCTTAAATATATATTTGAACACTTTCCATATTCTGAAATATCCGCAGGATGTTTTGAAGACAACATCAGCAGTATAAAAATGCTGACGAAAATCGGCTTTGTTCGATATCCGGATGGAGACGTTGCAGAAAAGAGCTGTTTTACCGGTGAAACAATAAGACAATTGGAATTCAGAATTACAAGCGAACTTGCGAGAGATATTCCTTTATTATTGGCAGACAATCAATGATTACTTCAGGCTTATCGAGACATACAAAAGCTCCTCACTAACCTTGTGTTAGTGAGGAGCCTTGTCATCGATACCATATTATTACAGTATCCACTTTCTTTTTATATTCCAATGGCAGAAGTAAAACAATATTACGACAAATCCGATTAAGACCAAAGCGTCGAGCCACACATTCATAACGCCGGTTTGATTTATCGCTCCGTTAAGCATGTCCGCTCCGTATGTCAGCGGCAGACAATAGGAAATCGGCCGCAGGAACACCGGCAGCTTCGCTATCGGCAGAAAAAGACCGGACAGGAAGAGCATCGGAAAACGGAAAAAGTTTGAATATGTCTGCGCTTCGAAAACTTCTCTTGATGAAACCGCTATCGCAAGCCCGAGAAGCGTTGAGGTGATTGCCATCAATAATACGCCCGCTATCACGATACCCCAGTTGATCCCCGATAAATCGATTATGAACGCGGCAAATAATACCGGTGAAAATGAAATAATCATACCGAAAAGTATAGCGCCGGAAATTTTCGCGAGCACAAGTGTAGTCAGGCTGATTGGCGCCGATAACAGGCGGTCGAAAGACCGTCCCCTACGCTCAAAAGTTATCGTTACCGCCAGCATCGACGTTGTTCCAAACAGAACGCTCATTGCCATCAGCCCCGGCAGCAGTGATTTTATGTCTATAGCCTGGGTTGACGGCGCGCGTATAAACTGCATCAGCGTCCAGGAAAGGGGAAATATGATGCCCCAGCTTATATTGGGTGGCTTCAGATAATAGTTTCTGATGTCTTTTTTTAATATATTCCAAAAGGCAATCCACACATTCATTTTCTTCTTCCCTCCTTCTCTTTCTGCAGTTTTCCTGTCTCTATTCCCGTTACTCTGACAAACACATCCTCCAGAGTGGGGCGTATTTCTTTGGCCTCAAACACGGAAATACCTCTATTGTCAAGGTATTGCAAAATTGGTAAGAGGGCAATTTTTTCATCTGATGTTATAAAGCAGATATTTTCATCTTTTGGCTCAATCCGAAGATTGGGGAAATCACGCTGCAGTTCATCTTTAATTCCGCCCGCGCTTTTATTCAATGTTAATTTTAGAATATGCTCATTTTCTGTGTTTTCCATCAATGCTTCAACTGTATCTGTTTTTACGATTTTCCCGCTGACTATAAACGCGACACGATCACAAATACGCTGCGCTTCCTCAATATAATGAGTTGTGAGAAACACCGTTGTGCCTCGGCGCTTCATGTCTAAAATCAGACTTCGGATCTGTCTTGCGCTTTCCACATCAATCCCTGTGGTCGGTTCATCCAGAAAAAGAATATCAGGATTATGAATTATCCCCGCAGCAATGGCAAGTTTGCGCCGCATCCCTTTGGAATATGCCCTGAACGGACGTTTTCCGGCGCTTTTTAAATTGAACTGTTCAAGCAACTCACTCGCTCTCTTTTCCCTGTCATCCTTTCTCATTCCATAAAGCGAAGCGCAAAAGCAGAGATTATCAAAGCCGTCCATCTCATCATAAAGATTGCTTTCGTCCGGCACAATTCCCATAATCCTTTGCGCTTTTTTTATATCTTTTATGCCATCGATATTATTAATCGATATAGCGCCTCCCGAGGGTCTGGATAACCCGATGAGCATATTGATGGTTGAAGTCTTGCCAGCTCCGTTTGGGCCTAAAAATCCAAAGATTTCACCTTTTTGGATATCAAATGAGATATCGTCCACGGCGGTAAAATCGCCAAATGTCTTTTTAAGATTCGTGACACTTACTATGCCCATGATCTAACTCTCCGTTTCCTCTGTTTTAGGACCATGACAAAAAATCCTGACTTCTTCGGAGCATTTTTTTCCTGTTTTATGCGCATGGCATCTGTTTCGCTTCTCCTGTATGCAGTCTTCTTTCTCAGGATTGCATGCCTCCCTTTGAATTTTCGCCAATTCCACAAATTCGGAGGCAAGCGTTCGGAGTTGTTCGCGGTCTACATCGTAATGCATAAAGTATCCGCGTTTTTCTCCGATAAGCAATCCTGCTTCCCGCAAGACTTTCAAATGTTGGGAAACTGCGGCTTCGGTTAAACCAAGATTACGTGCCAGAGCTCCCACACAATAGTTATGCCGCAGAAGCAGCTTCACTATTTTTAATCTGGTGTCGTCGGCAATGGCTTTCAAAACTGCTGTGCTATTTTTCATAACACAATCCTCCTTTTTTTAATTAAGCAGTTGCTTAATTAAAAGTATAGTACACAAATTCAATTAAGTCAATACTTAAACATAAAGAGATTTGAAAAACATCAAATCTCTTTTTCACACACATTTTCGCTCGCATTATTCTCTTATGGCTTTATCTTTATTTTCCCTGAACCTCGAAAACTCAGGCTGTGAGAATACTTAAATCAATGCCTTTATTATAATGATTTTCTTTACTTCTTTTATTCTTTGAGATATAATAAATAAAATTATATAATGAGAGGAATATATAATGAACAAGAAACAAATAATGCAGATATTCAAGGATAACGCCTATATTCGCGTTGGAGGAAGCGAAGAAGAAAAGAGATGCGCCGAGTATCTCCTTTCAAATTGCTCCGAAATGGGCATAAAGTCATGGCTTGAGCCTTTTGAAGTGGAGATGGCTACAATCAACGAAGCTCGCCTCTTCATCGATGGCAAGGAAATTCCCTGCAAAGGCTACCTTCGCAACAACGACAAGCATTCTCTTGCTCAGTGCAAGGGCAAAATTGTGTTTATCGACGGGCTTCTACGCTACTGGCTGTTCCACGATCTGGCAGACAACGGCGCGTTGGGATATATCACTTTTGACGGCAATGTAAACTACGCCGACCAGGACATTGATCAGAAAGAACTGCGTGGTTATATCTCTAACGGAGTAATCCTTCCCGGAGTTAATATCAACGCCAAAGACGCGGTGAAAATCATCAAAAACGGCGCGAAAACAGCGAAAATTGTCCTCGACCAGGATCAGTACAAGGGTGAGTCACAGAACATTGTGGCGGAACTGCCCGGCGAAATCGACGAATACATCGTCTTTACCGCCCACTATGACTCCACCTCTCTTTCCACGGGAGCTTATGACAATATGTCCGGTGTCATCGGGCTTCTCATGGCGGCAGAACACTTCTCTTCCCGTCCCCACTGCTACGGTCTGCGCTTCGTTTGGTGCGGCTCCGAGGAGAGAGGGCTTCTCGGATCTAAGGCTTACTGTGCCTCCCACGAGGATGAGCTTAAGAAAACCGCCCTTAATATAAACCTTGACATGATCGGCACTATTATGGGACAGTTTGTGGTTCATTGCTCCTGCGAAGAGAAAACCGCTCATTATATTGAGTATATGGCAAGCGAGCTGGGTCTCGGTATCGATGTTCGCAACGACCTCCACTCCTCCGACTCCACCCCCTTCGCCGACAAGGGTGTGCCTGCCGTATCCTTTGCCAGAAGCGCTCCGGGGAACACAGCCACTGTCCACAATCGCTACGATACATTAAAACTCATGAGCCCCGGTCAGATGCAGGAAGACATGAATTTTATCATCAGTTTTGCCTCCCGCATGGCTAACGCCGCCCGTCTTCCCGTATCAAAGGAGATTCCCGAAAAGATCAAGGAGATGCTTGACAAGTATCTGAACAGGAAAAGAGAATAGCTGTTTCTTCTCTGAGAATAATATTTAAGAGACAATAGAGCGGAATCAGGCGCCAGAACACTGGCTATTGGGGGCTTTACCAAGTCCCCACTTTTTATTGCAAAGAATATACTGGCAATTTCAAACTCACCCGCGATTTTTTACATATTTATTGTAGCATTTTTTCATGAAAAGGAGACAAAAAAATTATTTCTTAATCAGCAATTATCATTAGTATGTTAGAATAAATTTGTTCTCAATGGCATTATTACATGCCATAAATAAAAGTTTGCTGGAAGCAGCATATAAGGAGGTTAATAACATTATGGTTTTTCGGCTTATACTCTTTTTGTTTTCAATCGCGCTGTTGATTTTTATAATCTTCCAAAAAAAGATAAGAAAATGGAAGAAGGCCGGTTTAATACTCGTTGCCATAGCTTTAGTCATTTTTACAGGTTTCAAGTATGTAATACCGTTTAATTCGCCGCCGGATCCAAGCGGAGACATGACTGTTCTTACCGATACTGTATTTTACAGATATAATTCGGATATTCCCGAAATGCTGACCCATGGAAATGAAAGAGAAATCCCCGTTAAATTTTGGTACCCTCAAGATGTACAGGAAGGGAAACTCCCTTTGCTTATGTTCTCTCCCGGCTCTTTCGGAACTGTGGACTCCAATGCGACATTGTTCTTAGAACTGGCTTCCCGAGGATATATCGTTATGAGTTTAGGCCATCCTTATCATTCCTTTACATGTGAAATGTCAGATGGCAGCAGTATCGGAATGGACTTTGATTTCATTAATAGTGTTATGGCTTCCCAAGGGTCTGAGGATGTGGAAGGCACGTTAATATCTTTGAGAGAGTGGACACGGGTTAGGATTGATGATATTAATATTGTTCTGGACAGAGTTTTAGATTCAAATAAAGATAATGATTATGAGCAATATATCGATACAAAACGTATTGTACTTTCAGGGCATTCTCTTGGCGGTTCTGCCGCCTTAGCCATTGGCAGGCAAAGAAGCGAAGAAATCCGTGCCCTGGTAATTTTGGAGTCGCCCTTTGTCGGCGATATGACAAGAACCGATGGAGACAGGTTTGTTTTTACAGATAAGGAATATCCTTTGCCTATCTTACATGTGTATTCGGATTCCTTGTTTTCAAAACTGGATGAGGTAACAACTTATGAAATGAACGCAAGATTAATGAAAAGCGATAATCCTATGTATGTCAATAAGCATATAGAGGGCGTAGGACATATCGGACTGACAGATATGACTCTTGTGTCGCCGCTTATAACAAACCTGCTTGACAGAGGTCTCAATAAACGCCATCCTCCTGAGACTATGTTTGAATTGAATCGATATGTTCTCGATTTTTTAGCAGAGTATAACGAATAAATGGCATGTTAAGAATATACAGCATTAATACATCGTTTTTAGAGATAAAAAACATATGCTTGGGAACTTGGTTTATTTATATCCTTTCTTTGGCTTGTTTCATTATCAGTTTTCTCTAAATAGTTATTATCCCGGAAAGGCGTATGTAAGACACTGCTATAAATGGGTACAGATATTCTGCGATAACTCATTTTTACCTGCTATACTATTTTCCCATACCGTCGCAGTAGCTTTCCGCCTGTGTGTTGTACATCAGCGCATATTCTCCGCTTTAGCTTTATATTGCTCTCCAATATATTATTGATTTATTTAACAGCGATTGCTATTGTACAAAAAACGAGTGGTAGTCTGTTTGCTGACCAGATGTGTTCTTACAAAACGGAAAATACAAACTGGCAGCAGGAAGGGCTATCTTATTTTTATTTCATACCTTTAATACCTGATCAAGTAATGGACAATATATATCCATCCCAATAAACAATGAAAGATAGTCCATCCTATTTAATGCCATTTTACATAGCTTATTACTATCGCCAACGCACAGCTAAGTGTTATTCCTGATTTAATTCTATTTTTAACAGAAGTTTTTTTATTTCTTTTTGCTTAGTCCGATACAACAGCAACTCAACTTCTTCCTTTGTGTACGTCTGTGTATCATTTTTCTCTGCTTCTTTTCATGCAAGCAGTTCAGGAATGGTAATACCTAATTCCTTACACAATAATTCAACAACGGAATAGTCGAGCATTCACCTTCTGTTCTCCCATTTAGAAACAGTTTTATTTGATACACCAAGCTTTTCTGCAGGCTGCTCCTGCGTCAGGTTTTTCTCTCTTCTTTTTGCTGTTATAAATTTCCTAATATCTTGTTGATGCATCGCTGTTGCCTCCTTTTAGCAATAGTTTGCTCTTTTAGAAGACTGTTTAACATCCCTTGTAAGGATAATTTTAATTGAATTATTACAATCAGCATTTTCACGAAATTACTGTTTTTTATATAAAACGCCTTTTATAATAAGCTGTATTTCTCATAACCACACTTTTCTCTCTGTCTGTGCCCCTGCTTGTTATTTGTGCTTTTTATTTCAACGCTCCGAACAACACATCCATTATGTTGTCATACCTCGGCTTGAATGTCTGTTTTGTCCGTTCGCTTAAGTCATTCCAGTCATGCTCAAAATATTCTATCCACTCATCAACCGACTCAGTGTTTATTCTGTTATACTTGAAAGCAATACCGAAGCACATCGGGATATTATCGTAATGTGAGATAATATCACCATCAGCAACGCAGAGTTCCTCTATATTCTCAGCATATTGGCTGCTTCTGTGATGCAGTACACAGCCGAGTACTCGTGATTTTCTGTCTTCCGGATAGCCGTATTCAGTCAGAAGTCTGTCAGCTATAACCGAGCTGTTTATGTGATGCTCCTGTCTTGTACCGACACGAGAAATCAGCGCTATATCGTGAAGCAACGCACCAAGTTCAACGATTTCTTTATCTGCACCGTATTCCTCGGTTAATAAGAGCGCTTCCTTTACGACTAGCTTGACATACTGCTCCCAAAAGTCAAAATGGTCGGCAGAGTTTTCTCTGTATTCCCGGTTCGCGGTCATTAACTTGTCTTTGATAAATTCGGTTGCGGTCATTTTTGATACCCCATATTAACAAATAGATTCATTCCTATTTCTTATATTTCGGTGGCAAGCTATGTCTATTCCGTTATCCATTCGATGATGTTACGCTTTATTGTTTCATCACAGCTGAGGAGGCTTATTCTTTTTATCATATCCTCAAAGCGGAAGCTGCAGTCTTTCAGCACTTCTTCAAGCTCGTCGGCGATGGAGGTGTCCATGGCGTCGGTGATAACGGCGACATTGGTGATAATGCCCTCCTCCAGAGCAAGATATATTTCAATACCGCCCCAACCGGCTCTGTTTTTTATACACATGTCGAACTTTGGCGTTTCCCCAAAGCGCCACTCCCAGGATGCGTATTTAGCCCTTAGCCTTTGAAGCTCTTCGCACTCCAGCTCCTTTGTGTCGTGGATTATACTGGAACCGCCATACTCCTTGAGGTATTCGATGCACAGCGCCTGTTCCATCTTGTCGGTGGTAAGTCCCGGCCGCAGTTCCGACAGATTTATAACCCTTGAGCGCACCGAAGCAATGCTCTTGGAGGCTATTTTCTCCGGATCCACTGTAAGATACTCAAGCATCTTTTCAATGTCTGTGTTTATAAGAAGCGTTCCGTGATGGAAAGCGCGTTCCCCGCGGAAGCAGAATGCGTTGCCTGAAAACTTCCTGCCCTGCACCGTCAGGTCATTTCGTCCCGTTTTTTCCGCATCAATGTCCAGAGAGCGTACAGCGCGCAGGATAACGTCTGCCTGACGGCTAAGGTCATATTCGTCTTTCGGCATTAGGAATGTAAAATTCAGGTTATCTATGTCATGATATACGGCCCCGCCGCCGGAGAGTCTTCTTGCCAGATGTCCTCCGTCCCGCTCCTCCAACGCCTGGATGTTGCACTCAGCCCAGGCGTTCTGATTTTTGCCGATTACCACCGTTGAGGCGTTGCGCCATACGTAGAGATCTACGCCGTCGTGAGGCCGCATAAGGAGGTATTCCTCCGCCGCCAGATTCTTAAAGGGATCCGTTATTGATGATCTGTAAATCATATTGTTCCTCCGTTACAGTGTATTGATAAATGATCGCGTTATATCCAGTACCGCGTTCATATCTTCAAAGGATGCGGTGCATACGCCGGTGTGTAGATATCTTGATGCAAGGGAGATTGCGATTGTGCGCACGCCTTCCCCGGATACGGATATTTCCGATCCGTCCGTAGCGCCTGCCACCATTGTCTTTGTCTGATGCTTCAGGGATAGCCTGTCCGCCTTTCGCATAGCGATCTCACGCAGTCCCTCGTCGTATATTGTACCTCTGTCGGCAAAAGGGATAACAGCGCCGCCCCCGACGGAGCACACCCGTTTTTCTCCCTTTACTCCCGGCAGATCCGCCGCTGTTGTGGTCTCAAGCACGAGAGCGATGTCCGGTTTAAGTCTGTTTGACGCCGCTATAGCTCCGGCGCCGCCCAGCTCTTCCTGTACGCAGAACACGAACCATACATCGTTTTCAAGCTTTTCCTTTATCAGATTCATCATAACCGCGCAGCCGTATCTATCGTCAAGAGCCTTTGCGGTGCAGAGCTTGCCCAAATCGTGGGGATATGTGTCAAAGGCGATGTAGTCGCCGATTTTTACATATTTTTCAGCGTCCTCCCAGCTTTTCGCACCGATATCTATATACATGTCCCGTACCGGCATCATCTTCTTACGCTCCTCTGCTGTGGTAAGGTGGTGAGCTTTTATGCCGATTATACCTTTTATGTCTCCAATCCGCACATAGGTTCCCAGCATCACACGGCTATCGATGCCTCCTACTACCGCGAACTTCAGATAGCCGTCCTCGGTTATCTGCTTGACAATAAAGCCCACCTCGTCCATATGGGCGGTGACCATTATAATTTTATCGCATTTCTTGCCTTTTTTGAACACATACAGATTACCCAGCACATCGGAAAACATTTCATCGGCATAGGGCTTTACATATTCTTTTATGTATGACGCTACGCTCTCCTCGTTTCCGGATACTCCGTCGATTGAGCAGAGCTCATAAATAAGCTGTTTCATGCTATCCCTCCGTTCTCACAGGCAAAGGTGAGCAAGTATTCGCCTAAAATGCTTCCAACCGCCTCAATATCCGCCACATCCACAACCTCCGCGGGGGTGTGCATGTACTTGAGTGGCAGGCTTATAAGTCCTGTAGCCACTCCCAATCCGGTCTTATAGATATGAGAGGCGTTTGTGCCGGTAAATCCCTCCTCTGCCGTTATCCTGAAGGGGAGATTGTTATCCTTTGCTGCCTTTATAAGGCTCTCCGTAACTCCTTTGTGGAGATGGGGACCTGTGGCGATCACAGCACCCTGCCCCGCGGGATGGGTGCGGAGTGGAGGAGCGTCAGGGGTGGTGGCATGATCCACGTCCACCGCAACGGCAATGTCAGGACGGATAATTGAGGCGGCGGAGTGGGCTCCAAGGCCTGTTACTTCCTCTTGAGAGGAACCGACGATATATAGATCCGCCTTGAGTTTTCTGCCCTTAAGATATTCCGCGGCATATAGAAGGGACAGGAAGCAGCCCCGATCGTCAATTGCCGCCGAAGCGAATATGTTGTTTTTAAGCATGCGGGGCTCCGAAGCGTATATTATACTGTCACCAGGTCGGATAAGGCTCTTTGCCGTTTCGTCATCGAGACCTATGTCGATCATCATGTCCTCAATCTCCGTTACCTTTTCCCGCTCCTCAGCCGTACTCAGATGTGGAGGTATACTGCAGATAATGCCCGGGAGATTGCCTGAGGACGCACAGACATATACTTCCTTACTCTGCAGGAGCCTTGGATCAATACCGCCCCTGGAGTTGAAGCGGACAAATCCCTCCTCTACGGAGCGGACAATAAAACCTACTCTGTCGATATGAGCGTCAAGCATGATCTTGAGTTCCGGGTTCTCTCCCTTTATTATGCCTACTGCTGTTTTTTTGTCCGAGGTATAAACCTCGTCGCAATACTCTCTCAGAAGCTCCAGCGCATATTCGAGAATCGCGCCTTCTCTGCCGGACACGCCGTCAAGGGCGCAAAGCTTTGTAAGAATCTTTATTATATCCATATTTCCACCTCTATTTCAACTCTTGTACTAGCTGCTTAAACCGCTCGCCCCGCTTCGCGAAGTTTTCGAACTTGTCAAATGCCGCGCAGGCAGGAGACAACGTTACAACATCGCCGGGGCGGGCGTTATTTCTTGCCATATTGACCGCTTCAGCAAAATTCTCCGTCTCGATAATTCTGATGCCGGAGAAAGCAAATTCCGAGTGACTCTCCACCGATTTGCGTATTTTCCCCGCTGTAGCGCCGCAAAGCACAAGACAATGGGCCTTGCTCAGAAGATATGGCACCATGGGGGCGAAGTCGAGGTTTTTATCGTAGCCGCCCAGTATGACCACGGCGGAGCCATCTTCAAATGTCTTGAGTCCCGCTATCACCCTTGTGGGGGAGGTAGCTATGGAGTCGTTATAGTATTCCACGCCATCGAGTGTGCGGATGTATTCCGATCTGTGCTCCACTCCGGGGAAGGTTTTCATTACCTGTCTTATGTTTTCCACCGTTACAAAATCATAAACAGCGGCGATTGCCGCCATGTAATCCTCATAGTTGTGGACTCCTCTCAGCAGAATATCGGAAGCGGGTGAAATAATCTCCCGCTTTCCTGAGAGATATGACACTATAGCGTCTTCCTCCATACATACGTCTGCTTTCTCTGCAGAGGAGAAAAAACGAACGCTTCCTTTTACCTTTTTCTCAAAGGAGCGGGTTATGTCGTTTGAAAGATTCAGCACTGTTATGCTGCCGGGGCTCTGGTGAAGGTAGATATTCTCCTTCGCCCCGATATATTCATCCATGGATTTGTGGATATCCAGATGATTCGGAGAGAGATTTGTTATCACCGCCACATCGGGGCTTTTTTTCATTGTCATTAACTGAAAGGAGGACAGCTCCAGTACTGCGATGTGGCCCTTTTCCATCATATAAACGTCCGGCAGGAGAGGTCTTCCAATGTTTCCTCCCAGATGAACGCTGTAACCAGCAGCTTTAAGAAGCTCGGACACCATGGTTGTTGTGGTAGTCTTGCCGTCGCTTCCTGTTACGGCTACTATTTTACAGGGACAGATCTCGAAAAAGGCCTCCATTTCGCTTGTTAGTATAGCGCCTCGGGAGATATGCTTTAGAATATCCTCCCTGTCCGGTCTTATACCAGGAGAACGAAAGATAACATCATAATCTCTGTCATCCATAAGCCCCCCTTGGGACACAAGCTCCACTCCCAGTGCAGATAGTTCCGAGGCGTAGTCTCCCAATTCTGCCTCCGTCTTTCGATCGAAGGCGGTAATGTCTATGCCCGTCTCCCGGAGAAGACGCACCAAAGGTCTGTTGGACACTCCCACGCCCAACACCGCTATTTTTTTCCCTTTCAGGTTATTTAAATACGCTTCAATATTCAAGCTGTAAGTCTCCTTAATTCAAATTTTCCTTATTATATCATAATAGGACAATCTTTTAAAGCGATATTGCGGATTTCGAGAGAATGTAATTAAGTTGTAACAGAATTTTCCTTGAACTTTGTAAAGATATGGTGTATAATTAAAATACAAAATATGAACAAAAGGGGGAGAGCAAAGTGTCCGCAGACGGACGAAGTCGGTTACCACATAATAAACAATATTCGGA
>JAAZBA010000275.1 GCA_012514045.1 Clostridiales bacterium
ATAATTGCCATGCTTGAAAAAGCTATGCAACAAGGTGGTGCCGATGAAGGCTGAAAATTGTTTTTACTTTGCCGCTACTGGAACAGCGCTTCCCTTGAAACCCATGACAACATTTCGTAGTTCAGGTAGCGATTGATCCGTAAAAATTACAAACCGTAGGCAGATATTGACAAGTGCCAACATATTGTAACATAATATTGAATATGACGAACAATCGTATTGAATATATTGCGGATATTGTTAAGAATACAGGAGTCTTTCGTGCTCGCGATCTTGATCAGAAGCATATTCCCAGAGCATACCTTCTCAGAATGCGACAAGAAGGACTAATCGACCGGATTGGGCGTGGGCTCTACTCAGTTAGAGGCGCTAATATCACAGAACACCATACAATTGTTGAAGCATCTACACGTGTACCGCAAGGCATAATCTGCTTACTCTCAGCTCTCCGATTTCATAATTTGACTACTCAATCTCCTTCTCAAATATGGATGACTATTAATCGAAAAGCTCGTCTTCCTAAAGTAGATTATCCCTTGATAAAATTTGTTCGTTTTTCGGGTTACTCTTTGACAGAAGGGATTGAAGATCATCAAATCGAGGGCGTTCAAGTAAGAATCTATAATCCTGCTAAGACTGTTGTGGATTGTTTCAAATATCGAAACAAAATCGGTCTTGATGTTGCATTGGAGGCACTTCGTGATTGCCTGCGGCAGAGGAAGTGCACGGTAGACGAAATATGGGGTTATGCAAAAATATGTCGTGTAACGCAAGTTATTAAGCCATATATTGAGGCGATGGTGTGAGTAAGAGTGTCTCCCGCAACTTACCAGCCTCAGTTCGTCAAAGGCTTCTGAACATCAGCAAGTCGACTGGCGATCCATTTGATCTTATTCTGATACGCTATGCCCTGGAGAGATTCCTCTATAGGCTAAGCATTTCCCCGTATGCAAATCAATTTATTCTTAAGGGAGCTATGCTAATGGCAGTATGGGGAGGGGGTCTACATCGTCCGACATGGGATTTGGATTTGCTGGGCTATGGGAATATGTCTATAGATCTAATATCCGATTGAAGGACTTTTACGACATCTTGATCATTTCAAAAGAGTTTGGTTTTGAAGGTCAGACTCTTGTCGAATCAATCATAGGCACTTTCAATCGCCGTTCGACTGATATTCCAATGTCGTTACCCACGGCACTTACAGAAGAATTTGCTAATGATGCTTAAAAAATGAAGCAATGGCGAGCATTTCTTCAGCGGTCTGGACTAGTTGGAGTGACAAATACATTACCTCAGGTTATAGATGAATTTCAAAAATATTTATTCGAACCTTTCTTTGCTGCTGATCATAAGACCAACTATAACAAAACCTGGTGTGCTGGTGGAATCTGGTCATAGTTACCAGGAGATAATTGGAAAATCTTAAATAAACTTATGGCGTTGATCCTGGTCTAAAAACACGCCTGTTCCCTGTTGAAAAAATCTTGAAATCACTGATATTTACCCTGGTTACCATTGATTAATCCTTTCCTTAAAAATGTAAATCCATATAAACAGGTTAGTGGAGTATTTGACATAAATAATTGAAGGAGTTAATTTACGGTTGGAGCTATATCTGTGCAGCAATGGCAACGGGAGTTGTGTCACGGAGGAAAGGCAAAGCGAAATATCGTAGTGCAGGGAGAGACAGGGCCTCCCCCGTCTCCACCAGAAACACATTATTAGAGCCGTTGTTAAAACCGGGCTCTATTTTTTTGTCTTCGGTATCCCAGAAAACTATTATTTTGTTATGATATGGTCTAATAAAACGGATACCTCAAGAAGAGTCAGGTAAAATAAAGAAAAGCAGGAGGTGTCCAGTTGGAGGAA
>JAAZBA010000234.1 GCA_012514045.1 Clostridiales bacterium
AGTTTGGATCCTTGCCAAAGAACGCGCTCTTGTAGCCGGATACTGTAAGGGGCTTCGGATAGCCTATGGCATTGAGGAGCATATCAAGGGAGTAGCAGCCGATGTCGCCGAGTGCACCTATACCTGCTGTTTTCTCCTCGATAAAGGTGGTACCGAAGGGGGTGGGTATGCCTCGTCTTCTGCCGCCACCGGATTGGACATAATAAATCTTACCAAGTACACCAGAGTCGACTATTCTCTTAATCATCTGCATATTGGGGTCAAAACGGGGCTGGAAGCCGTTTGTAATGATCTTGCCGCTCTTCTTCTCAGCCGCAACAATTGCCGCTGCCTCTTCAACGGTTACACACATGGGCTTCTCAAGGAGAACATTTACACCCTTTTCAAGGGCATAAATAGAGCACTCTGCATGAGTCGTGTTATAGGTACATACGCTCACCGCGTCAAGCTCAAGGCTTTCGTCATCAAGCATTGACTTGTGGCAAGGGTAGAACTTTACGTTCTCAACTCCGTTGACCTTAGCAAACTCCTCAGCTTTACCCGGGATAAGATCAGCCATGGCTACGATTTCCACGTCGGGTTGTTTAAGATAACTCTGTACATGGGCTTCCGCGATCCAGCCTGTACCGATTATGCCGACTTTTACCTTCTTTTCGACATCAACCTTTGCTTCTTCAACTATCGCTTCCTTAAACTTGTCAAGAATGTTTGTCATTGTTATTTCCTCCGTTATTTATATTATTTTATTAAGTTATATAAGTTCTTTTTCGGCTATAAAGGCATCGATTTTATCTGCTCCGTCCAAGATTCCGATTTCTACCTCGAAGTCCACAGAAGAGAAAGCCTTTACTGTCTTGAGTGAGCCGTTCTCACGCTCTCCTACTCTGCCCATTATGAAGCAGTTTGCGGGCTCAAGCCCGAGAACATAGTCACCGGAGTGCATATGCTTCCACTCGTTAAGGTTCTCAAGAGTATCCCTTGAATATTTGACATATAACCCAAGCTCCAACTTTTCGTTTACCAGAAGGGCATATGCGTATCCGTCTTTGTCGGGCTGAAGATCATGAAAGAATACCTCTTCAGGAAGTCCGTCTACGGGAGCTATGAAATTTCTATGCTCCGGGAATCCGGGCGCAGCGTCCTTGTTTCTCGGCTTGGCGCTTCCCTTTGATGTGTACAGCTTGCTGCCTTCGTCCAGCATGGGGTAACCGATGTTGATGTGATAAAGGAGCATAAACTCGCAGTCTTCGCAGGCTAAATTGTCAAGTCTGTCCTTGATTGTGACACTGGGCTTGCAGCTGGCGGTGATGTACTTTCTCGTAAATTCAAGGTTCTCCCCGTTTAAGGAGGCTTCCTTGATCTTTCCGCCTACCTCAATATCATATCCGCCGTCACGAAGAACCGTCTTTGAATAGATTTCCGTCGCAGACTGACCGTCGGCAGTTCCGTGAACAGGAAGAATCTTACCGTTATCGTTACAGCCGCCGCCTGCATTGAGAAGACCTGCAGTAAACATCATACCGCCATTGATAATCGTGCCAAAGCGTCCATCAGAGGAGGAGAATCGTTCGCCGGAGACAAGAGAGGGTTTTGACAGCCAGCTGAGATTAACACCCTTATACTCCATCTCGTAGAGGTCGAACCCTCTATCCTCAAGAACAGTAAAGCGAAGACCAGAACCTGTCTTTACCTCACAGCCGCCCATGCCTTTTGAGTTGCCATCGGCATAAGTAAACCTGCGTACATTAGCCAGCTGAGCGGGATTGCCGCAGCGGCGAAGTATCTCTTGCCTTGAAAGTTTATTCATAGCATAAACACCTCAATCTTTTTAATTTAAGCTTATTATATATCATTTTTCACTAAAGCGCAAGTCCTATTTATATAACTCTATTCGTTTATTGCATAATGAATAAGAATTTTACCTTGCTTTTTCTCCCTTGTTGTGGTACCATTTTATTATCATGATTAAATACTTAATAGGAGGAAACAGCCATGTACAAGATTTTCACGCTTCAGTCTTCATCTACCGCGTTCTTTGCTGCTGAGGAGCTGAAGAAATATCTCCGTATGATGATGCCCAGAGCCGGCGATATCCCCGTGTCTTTTTGCGACAATCCTTCCGAAGGCTTCAGACTCGGTCTCATGAGCGACTTCGGTCTTGACACATCCGATGCCGAAGATATCACTCTTGATGACATCATCTACATCGATACGACACCTCAGGGAGGTATAATTGCAGGCTCCAATCCTGTGTCTCTGCTTATCGCGGTTTATCGTTATCTTCGCTTCTGCGGCTGCCGTTGGCTCTTCCCCGGCGTTGACGGCGAATGGATTCCCCTTGTGAATGCTCTGCCGTC
>JAAZBA010000217.1 GCA_012514045.1 Clostridiales bacterium
ATCGAAGTTTTATCACGCTCTTGGTTATTTTACTGACACTTTTCGGTATTATGAGTTTTATCAGTCCTCACCGATTCCCAACTGTATTTAATCTGCAATCCATGGCGGTTCAAATTTCGGACATTGCTCTCATGGCTTTGGCGATGCTCGTTGTCATCCTTACCGGGAATATCAACTTATCAGTTGTGGCAACCTCTAATCTGTCTGGTATATTGTGTGCGTTGATTGCAAACGGCACATTAATGAGTGATTTTACAAATTCTTTGGAAATACGAATACTCGCGGCGACACTTGCGGCGATAATGAGTGGAGCAATGTGTGGTTTGCTTAATGGGCTCTTCATTGGCAAGCTAAAACTTGCTTCTATTTTGGTTACGGTCGCTACAATGTCTTTGTTTGACGGGATTTCCACGGTGCTAACACGAGGCCAATCTGTTATGGGTATACCGAAGCAAATGCTTGAATTTGGTGGAGCGAACTACTTCGGAATTCCAAGTGTATTACTGATCGTAGTTTTAGCTTTTGTTATAGTAGGAGTTATTCTGAATGCGATGTCTTTAGGGGAACACATTAAACTGTATGGAGCAAACCCGGTAGCTAATCTGTATTCTGGGGGGAAGAATTGTAAGATTGTTATTATTAGCTACATAATTAGTGGCGTTCTTGCCGGGATTTCAGGCGTAATAGTGTATACAAAGGTGGGCGTTGCTCGCGTAGACTACGGAAGCTCATATACGAATATTATCCTTCTAATTGTGCTTCTAAGTGGTGCATCCATGGCTGGAGGCTTTGGGAAACTTGCTAACTTATTTTTTGCGGCGATTGCGGTTCAAATTATTTCGAGTGGTCTCACTATTGGAGGGTTTTCCGCATACTTCCGACAGGTTTCATGGGGGGTCTTGCTGCTATTGGTCATTGTTCTCAATACAGAGGTGTTTCGCAGCAAGAGGAGGCTGGTGCTACAGAGATGGAAAGGAGGGCGGGTGCAAATGTAGAAGCTTGCCTCACCCGAAAGCTTCAGCAGCGAGAGCCCTGCATGGCGCACAGTTTGTATTGAACCAATGAAGGAGGAAAACAGATGAAAAACCGATTCTCACGCTTTGTAGTAATCACTATCGTAGCAGTCTTGTTAGGGAGCTTCCTGTTCTCAGCAGCCGCTGCCAATGCAGAAGGCCAAGAGCTTGTAGTTGTGACCGTTCCCAAAATGATTGGAATTCTGTGGTTTGACAGTATGGATGTTTACGGGCAAGAATGGGCTGATAAGAACAACGCAAAACATCACTACATTGGACCAACTGACTTTGACCCTGCCCAGCAACTGCTTTCTTTGAATGATGCTGTTGCAATGCGCCCTGATATTCTTACCGTAGTGCCGATTGCGGGGGAGTCTGTCGATGAGGTTCTCAAAAAGGCTCGCGAGGCTGGCACAACCGTAGTGACACATGAAGGGGCAACTCTTCAGAATATTGATTATGACGTTGAAGCATTTAACAACAAGGAGTTTGGAGAGCATTTTCTCGATATGATTTACGAGCTCGGCGGAGAAGATGCTGAGTATGCATTGAGTGTTGGACGGCTTACAGTACCCTCTCATAATGAGTGGTGCGATGCACTTTATGCTGCTCAGCAGGAAAAGTTTCCAAACATGAAGAGTATTACTGGCGGTGAGTACATAGAAAGCCAGGACAGCGCGGACTCGGCGTATGCTGTTGGTAAACAGCTAATTCAAACATATCCCAAAATGTCAGTAATCTTTACGGCGTCGGCATCTGCTGCTGTGGGCTTCGCACGCGCAGTTGACGAAATGGATATGGTTGGAAAGGTACACGTAATTGGACTTACTCCTCCGTCAGAAACAGTTACATCATTTGAGCGAGGTTCAATTACTAAAGGTAGTTTCTGGATTCCGGGGCTCGCCCAACAAGCATGCTATGAGGTAGGAAAGCGGCTGTTGGAGGGGAAGGAGATCAAGACGGGTGACGATCTTGGTGTACCGGGATATGAGAACATTACAGTTGATGGAAAGGTTATTATGGGCTCTGCCTGGATTGATATCGATGTTAATACTGTTGAACAGTATGTCGATGTAATCTAAGTCGTTGCTTGTGAAGTAAATTTTCAACTATTAATACTAATTCAAAGGAACTCTTAGTTTTTCCTATTAATAGCGGTTGCTCTGGAGGCGCTTCGGAGCAACCGCGTACCACACGCCAGAAGGCATGAACCCCAAAAGGAGGAGAATCTGTGAAACTAGGTCTGTTTAATAGCGCGCTCAATAATTATACTTTTGAAGAGACTTGTAAGATTCTGGCTGAAAACGGTATTCAGATGATCGAACTAGGTGCCGGAGGAGTATCATACACATCACATGTTGATCCGGATGCCCTACTCAACAGTGATGAAACCTTTACACAGTTTGAAAACACAATAAAAAAATATGGTCTAGGAGTAAGTGCAATTGCATGTCATGGGAATCCGCTTCACCCCAACAAAGCTTCTCGAGAAATATATGACAA
>JAAZBA010000357.1 GCA_012514045.1 Clostridiales bacterium
CTTTATTGTCAGAGGCGGCGGTTACGGTCACAATGTGGGCATGAGCCAGTATGGAGCAAAAGCTATGGCTGAGCTTGGTTATTCCTGTACTGACATCATCAACTACTACTACACTGATGTGGAGATCATCACAGTATATTGACACTGTTTTAATATGAAAAAATCTGATTTTTATTATGATCTTCCCCAGGAGCTTATAGCTCAGACTCCATGTGAAGAGCGTGACATGTCCCGTATGCTCTGTCTTGGCAGAGAGAGCGGAAAAGTTTCTCATGCACTTTTCTGTGATATAAGGTCAAAACTTAGACCGGGAGACTGCCTTGTTGTCAACGAATCTAAAGTTATTCCCGCGCGGCTTATCGGCACAGTAGTGAACAAGCCTGGCTCTCCCGTTGAAGTGCTGCTTCTGAAGCAGCTTAATGATAACACATGGGAGTGTATTACGCGCCCCGGGAAAAAGACACGAAAAGGGGCGCAACTTGTCTTCGGAGACGGCGAGCTTTTCGCGGAAGTAAAGTCTGTGGATAAGAATGGAAACAGGGTGATTTCTTTCTCTTTTGAAGGAATTTTTATGGAGATTTTGGAAAAGCTGGGACGTGTACCTCTCCCCCCCTATATTACTGAGGAGCTTCGGGACGCAAACCGCTACCAGACTGTTTATTCAAAAACGCCCGGCTCTGCTGCCGCACCAACGGCGGGACTTCACTTTACTCCGGAACTTATTAAAGAGCTTGAAGATATGGGGGTTGTTATTGCCAGACTTACCCTTCATATCGGACTCGGAACTTTTCGTCCTGTGAAGGTAGAAGATATAACAGAGCATGTAATGCACAGAGAATGGTACGATCTTCCATCAGATGCGGCAGAAAAAATAAACCTCGCAAGGGAACGGGGTGGAAGGATCATCGCTGTAGGTACCACCTCCTGCCGTACCCTTGAATCGGTAGCCTCGGAGCAGGGGAAAATCGTTCCTGCCTCAGGAGATACGGGTATATTCATCTATCCGGGATATAAATTCAAAGCTATTGATGGACTTATTACAAATTTCCATCTCCCGGAAAGCACGCTCATTATGTTGGTCTGCGCATTTGCAGGCTACGAGCATACCATGAATGCATACAAAATCGCCGTGGAGGAGCGATACCGCTTCTTCAGCTTCGGCGACTGTATGTTCATTATATAACAAAAGAAAAATCGAATTAGACAAAGGATTTATATATGTTTACGCTTCTCAAGACCGACGGATACGCCAGAAGAGGACGATTTGTCACTCCTCATGGCATTATAGAAACACCTGTATTCATGAATGTTGGCACCTCTGCCGCCATCAAGGGTGCAGTGTCATCCCTCGACCTCAGGGAAATCGGCTGCCAGGTGGAACTATCCAACACATACCATCTTCACATACGTCCCGGCGACGAGCTTATACGCTCTCAAGGCGGACTTCACCGTTTTATGAACTGGGATGGTCCCATACTAACTGACAGCGGAGGATTTCAGGTGTTCAGTCTTGCGGCGCTTCGGAAAATCACCGAGGAGGGCGTCGCTTTCAACTCTCATTTTGATGGCAAGCGCATCTTCATGGGTCCAGAAGAGAGCATGAAGATACAGTCAAATTTGGGAAGCGACATCGCGATGGCTTTTGATGAGTGCATTGAAAACCCCGCGCCAAGAAAATATGTTGAAAATTCAATAAATCGCACTACCCGGTGGCTTGAGAGATGCATAAAGAAATTAGACGAGCTCAATTCCCTGTCCGACACTATAAATCCTGCTCAGATGCTTTTTGGGATAAATCAGGGAAGCACATATGATGACCTTAGAGCAGATCATATGAAACGTATTTCCGAGTTTGACCTCCCCGGCTACGCCATAGGCGGCCTTGCGGTGGGCGAGAAAACGGAAGTTATGTACCATATAGTCGAAGTCGTCATAGAATTCGCTCCTGTAAATAAACCAAGGTACCTGATGGGAGTGGGCACTCCCGGCAATATTATCGAGGCCGTGTACCGCGGAGTTGATTTTTTCGACTGTGTTATACCTACAAGGAACGGCCGTCACGGTCACTGCTTTACAAAAGACGGTATCATAAATCTCAACAATGAAAAGTACAGCCTTGATTCGTCTCCAATTGAGGAAGGCTGCAACTGTCCGGTATGCCGTAATTTCTCAAGAGCCTATATTCGTCATCTGTTCAAAGCCAAGGAGATGCTTTCTGGAAGGCTCGCTGTGCTTCATAATCTCTGGTTCTATAATAACCTCATGAGTAAAATCCGTATTGCTATTGAGGAGGATCGATTCATTGAATTCAGAAACACCTATTCAGAGATATTGGACAGAAGAATATGACATGCATAAAGATGGATCAATAGAATTAAAAAACGGCACCATTACATCTGTAATAACGCCGTTTTACAAAATGATCGATTATTTTAAATAGATTTCCGCAACGGTATTGTACACACCCTCGAAGCATCCCGGGATTGCCGCTACCGTGCAGTGAGGACGATCGTAGCTTACTTTCTCGCAGCCAGGATTTGACACAATTGCGCCTGCTTCGCTCGCTATTAGAAAGCCTGCGGCGTAGTCCCAGGGAGACAGCTCAAGCTCGAAGAATCCATCTGTTCTGCCGGAAGCCAGATCGCAGAATTCGATAGCCGCAGAGCCGATGCGTCTTATATCGGCACAGGAAAGCATGAATTTTTTCGCAATCTCCATGGACTTCTCCGTTAAATCGCTTCTATAGGGTGATGTGCCGAAGCTGATAACCGCGTACTTATACTCCGTGTTTGCCACATGTATCCCCTTACCGTTACACCATGCTCCCCTGCCCTTTTCGGCATAGTAGAGCTCGTCTTTGTAGGGGTCGTAGATAACGCCTATAATAACCTCCTTGTCCTTTGCGAGAGCAACGGAAATGCTTGAGCAGCGTCTGTCATGTATGAAATTTAGGGTACCATCGATAGGATCAATTATCCATGTGTATTCATCTGTCAGCTCGTTGTCGCTCTTTTCCTCTGCGAAAAAATGGGAGCCCGGCAGTATCTCACTTAGCGCATTTATGATATATTCCTGTACTGCAATGTCTCTCTGAGTCACGAGATTCGCGTGACCTTCTTTAATATATATTTCCGATGCATCATCGCTTAGAATAAGCTTTCCCGCTTCCTTTACGGCGTATTTAATCTTTTCCAGCACATTTTTTCCTCTTTTCTTTTTGTCCTGTGTATTATAATACCATTTCTGTATCTTGTCAAGGGCATGTGATCTTGTCGGCTACAGGATTATATTTTGCTATACTATGAATTTTCCCGTCAGGGAATCCCGAAAGGATCTGAATTTATGCTTAATATCGGATGTCATCTTTCCGCAACAAAAGGCTATATGAACATGCTTTCCGAGGCTTTGTCAATTGACGCAAACACTTTCCAGTTTTTTACCCGCAACCCGAGGGGCGGTAAAGCGAAAGAATTGGACATGGAGGATATTAATAACTATAACATTCTGGCGGCTAAGCACGGTTTTGCGCCTATAATCGCCCATGCCCCTTACACACTCAACCCTTGTGCCGCTGAAGAAAGAATCCGCAACTTCACAATTGAGACTATGGAGGATGATTTGCGCAGACTCGAATACATTCCCGGAACTTACTACAACTTCCATCCGGGAAGCCATGTAGGTCAGGGATCTGAAAAAGGTATTGAACTTATCTGTGACACACTCAACCGTGTTATGTTTGAAAGCATGAGTACATTTGTGCTTCTCGAGACCATGGCTGGCAAGGGAACAGAAATGGGCAGAAATTTTGAGGAGCTTAAGAGAATAATCGATGGCACAAAGCTCTCAGATTCCATTGGCGTCTGCCTTGACACCTGCCATGTGTATGATGCAGGATATGACATCGTTGGAAACCTTGAGAGTGTGCTTGAAGAGTTTGACAATGTTGTAGGGCTTGACAAACTTAAGGCAATACACGTAAACGACTCAAAAAATCCCTTCTCGAGTCATAAGGACAGACATGAGAAGATTGGCGAAGGCTATATTCCCATTGAGACGTTTGAAAGGATTATCAACCATCCCTCCCTTCGGAATCTTGTGTTCTCTCTTGAGACGCCAAACGATCTTGAAGGCTATGCGGCAGAAATTCGTCTGCTGAGAGAGCTTTACCATGAATAACAAAGTCTACTGCTCTACAGGAGTGTTTATCGGACGCGTAAATAACCGTAACTATAACCTCCTGAAGGAAGCAAACCGGAAAATCAACTGTGACGGCTTTGAATTTATGATTTTCCGTGACTGGTATGATGAACTGGACAGCATAATAAAGCTAATCAAAAAAGAGAAAATCACCGTGCCTGTAGTGCACGGCGATAAGAGAATCGGTGACATGCTAAGCGAGGCTAAGAATGAAGGCTTGGAAGAATGTCTCAGGATATGGGACATAAACTGCCGCACAGCCGCAACCCTGGGAGCGGAGAAGATTGTAGCCCACATGTGGGGCGTCCCCTCCTCTGACCGAGATATGGATGTGATTATCGAGAATGTCGGACAGCTCAAGAAAATAGCAGAAGGATACGGCGTTACCATGCTGGGAGAAAATTGCTGCTGCGTAAACCACAGTCCTCTGATTCACTTTCAGGAGATTCAGAAAAAATATGATGACTTCAGCTTCATTATCGACACTCGAGCCGCCCAGTTCCACGATGAGTTATCCTCCCTCATGGCTCTCGATTCACTTTGGAACGGCGCTGTAAAGCATATACATGTAAGCGATTTCAATGGCACAAAAGGGGATTTTCCCTCCCTCTACCCTATTCTTGCCCCAGGCATGGGAAAGATCAACTGGGATATGTTCTTCTCAGCCTTGAAAAAAAGAGGGTATAATAATTCAATAACACTTGAATCTCCAACCATGCGCCCAGATTTTGTGGACGCGGAAGAGATCAACTTCAATCTCGATTTTATCAGGTCAAGACTCTAAAAAAAGCGGCAGAATGATTTTTCATCGCTCTGCCGCTTATACTTTATTTTACAGAAAATGAGTAAAACTCTCCGTCAATGGTA
>JAAZBA010000224.1 GCA_012514045.1 Clostridiales bacterium
CGTCACAAGAAAGCCATCGAGTTAATTTTGACGAGGCTCTTCGTAATATCAAATACAGCATAAACAACAAGCGAAATGAAGCGCTATATTACCGGCTTAACGTCAGCGTCCACAATGCAAGCGAACGCGATTGCCCGAAACTTGAAGATATAGCTTCTGTTGTCGGGACTCTACTGCCATTTGAAGAGGCCTTAATCGACACTGTGCCTGATGCCGAGTTTAGCCGCAGTGTCTACGAGAAATATCTCAGCTCAGGTCTTCTCGAGCTCAGAGCACGTCTCATAGCCGCCGAAGACTGCGGTGAATATGAGAAAGGCGAGAGAATAACATTTTATCACAGCAAGATATATTTTAACTGTGATGAGAAGAATGGGAAAAGAGATGCTTTTGAGCCCAAGAGTATTGATGACCCTTACGACCCTCGGCGGTCATGGTATAACATCGAGCGCGGTGCCAGGGAAATATGTATCAATATAGGTCATGCAGCGTTTACGTCTTTAGCTGAGTATCCTGAAGTGCAGCATGAGTATATTAAGGAGCAGATGCTGAAGCAGTACGTCTTGCTGTATCTGGCTGAAGGCAAATTTGAAATGTTCAGCGAACAAGGCGAGTCATTCCAGGAGATGGACCCCATCAAGGCTTCAGAACGGGTAATTGAGAGGATAGAAAGCGTTTATTATAGAAGTATAGCTTAAGGAGTTACCGATGGGACATATAGTTGGAATAGATGCTGAAGGGCGTGTCGTATACGAGGGCTTTCTATCTTCAAAAGAGAAAGCCTTATACGACGAGGTTCTGAACACGTTGAAAGATGAAATACCACAGATTGAAGATGATTTAGCCGAACGGTACGGTGATGGCGTAAAGTACAAGTATTTCTTGGGACAGATTCTTGCCAACCTTCTGGACAGATTTAATGTGTCCGTCGCAGAGCGGCGGAAATTCTGGGATGAAATCAAGAATTTCGCAACGCAGAAAAAGAGGAAGAGAAACGAGGGGACTAATTCAAAAACGCGTAGCTTTTATGAACAATGTTTTATTTTGTCACAAATTGATTTGGATGTTGTTGAAAAGCTTTCGTGGCGTCAATGGCAGGATTTACTCGATAGAGTAGGTAATAGAGAAGACTCAAGGATTTATGCTTGGATAAAGGCGCAACAGAAGAAAATCCGTGAAGATGACTGGCGTGAATTTGAAAAAGCCCTAAACGTATATCTTCGCGGTAAAGATACATGCGTCTTTACAGATTCAGAGCTATTCGGTATATATGATACGATTATGTTGATGAGTGTAAACTGGCGTCTTTTGTTCAACGAATTCAAAAAAAAGCATCCAAAAAGCGCAAAAATTAAGACTAAATCAGGCTGGGCTAAAAAATATTATACAAAATGCTTTGAGCTTAGGAAAGCGAAAAAACGCCAGATTGATAAGGAGCTTTGCAAAGAAGTATTCCAAAGTTTGATGGAAAAAGAACGGCTAATTCAATAAGGCGGCGTTTTATGGACAATCATAATCAACAACAGCGAAGCTATAACA
>JAAZBA010000207.1 GCA_012514045.1 Clostridiales bacterium
ACGGCGAAGATTGATCATGCTAATTATATAAGTTTCCATACGAGATATGTGTTTTCCCATAATTTCAGCGGTTTCCCGTGTTTCAATATGTTCACTCGCTTGCAGCATTTCATTATATCCCTTTAACACAGTAAGAGGGGTGCGTAAATCATGAGCAAAGGCAGCATTAAGCTGTTTACGCTCTTCGACTTGTCGCTACATTTCAGAAAAGTTATTTGCAAGAGTAGTCCGCATGATTTCAAATGAACCGCATAGCTGTCCCAATTCATCCTTATTGTCATATTTAATTGAAAAATCCAGGTTATTATTAGATATTCTCTCAGACGCTGCCCGCAATTCTGTAAGCGGCCTTTTTAGTTTATTTCTATAAAACAAGATCGCAGCAGCTATTATACATAATACAGAATAAACGATTGTTGCGACCGCAGAAAATATTCTCAATAAATCAATTATCCGTTCGCCGCGCTCAGAAACAGAGACAGACGTTTTTCCAATGTAGACGCCTTCTCCTAACTGTTCGCCTTGCTCATTTGTCAGGTAATACTTTTCGCCGGACGAAGGGTACTCTAACCTTATCTTGTCGACGACATTGTCGCATAGTGAAATTGTTATGATTGAAAAAACAAAGGCAAGCACAACAAAGACTGCCAGATAGAGTATCAGACTTTTTCTGAGAGACAAATTCAATCCGGAGCGACCTATTTTATCCACTTATATCCACACCCCCAAACTGTTTCAATATATTGTCGAGATGTATATAATGCGAGTTTTGTTCGTATTCTTCGGATATGTTCAGCAACAACGCTGCTGTCTCCCTCGCTGTCATAACTCCAGACACGCTCATATATCCGTTCCTTATCAAAGACCTGTCCCTGATTCTGAGACAGCAATTCCACAATGTCAAATTCCTTTTTCGCAAGCCCGACACTCTTTTCAGCAAAAAACAAACAACGAGCCGAATAATCAATCGTCAAATCGCCGGAAAACTTTATCTGTGTTTCGAAAGCTGTGTCGCGCTTCACGCCGGAGGTGAGCATATACCCTTGCTTCAAGTTCTATAAGCGAAAATGGTTTAACAATATAGTCATCACAGCCAACGGCAAATCCTTTAACCTTATCGGTATCTTCAATTCGTGCGGTCAGAAAAAGAATGGAACAGGATATGTGACTTCGTATGCGCCTGCAAATCTCAAACCCATCTGCTCCCGGCATGTTTATATCAAGCAAAATAATATCCGGCTGTCTTTCTACCTGTTTCAGTGTTTCTGCGCCATTTGAAGTAGGCATGACATAGAAACCTTTGCTTTCAAAAAACTGCTAAGCATTGTAACAATATCTTTTTCATCATCAGCTATCAGTATCTTTGCACCCATATTATACACCTCTTAATAAGTAAGTATGGCACTGATCTTTCAACTATTTATCTACTTTTGGCTGCTTTTTTATGTGCATATTCGATCCATCCCTCAAAGGAAGCTATGGGATTTTCTCCCATAGCTTCCGTGCCCGGCGTTCTGCTTGCTTAATTACAGGTCAACTTCTCATTGCCTCCAGGAAACGATTTAACCTTTTATAAGTATTTTTCTTCTTTTGTTTGTTTTTTGGCTTATAAAGGTCTGAATCAATTACAAAAGCTCTTCCTTCGCTTTAGCAATTAATTCGCCGTCCTTGACGTCAATGACAATGGCAGCTCCTCTTCCCACATTGCCTTCCAGAATCAGCCTCGCGGCCAATGTTTCTACGTGCTTCTGCAAATATCTCTTAAGCGGTCTTGCGCCGTACATCGGCTCATAACCTCCCTCAATCACAAAATCCTTTGCAGCATCGGTCAACTCTATGGAAACCTCACGCTCAACGAGACGCTTGTTCACGTCCTTTACAAGCAGATCAACGATCTGTGTTATATCTTTTTTAGTCAGCGGCTTGAACATAATAATTTCATCCAGACGATTCAAAAACTCCGGTCTGAAATGAGACTGAAGCTCATTCATCACCATTTTTTCGCTCTCCGGCTGAATATTGCCGTTTTCATCAATGCCCTCAAGCAGATAGAAGGAACCGATATTGGAAGTCATGATAATTATTGTGTTTTTAAAGTCCACCGTGCGCCCCTGTGAATCGGTTATATGACCGTCATCCAGAACCTGTAACAGCACATGGAACACGTCTGGATGAGCCTTTTCCACCTCATCAAACAGCACCACGGAGTACGGTTTTCTTCTGACTGCCTCTGTCAGCTGACCGCCCTCATCGTAGCCGATATATCCCGGAGGCGCTCCTATCAGGCGGGATACGGAGTGTTTCTCCATATATTCGCTCATGTCAATGCGGACAATCTTGCTCTCATCATCAAACAGGCTCTCAGCCAAAGCCTTTGCCAGCTCTGTTTTTCCCACGCCTGTCGGGCCGAGGAACAAGAAGGAACCGATGGGCTTGCTCGGATCTTTAATGCCGGCTTTGGAGCGGATTATCGCCTCTGTCACCTTTGTGACCGCTTCATCCTGACCGATAACACGCTTGTGCAGTTCTTTATCCAAATGCAGCGTCTTGTTTCTCTCGCTCTCATTCAGCTTTGAAACAGGGATCCCGGTCCAGCGTGATACGATCTTTGCGATCTCCTCATCTGTGACGCTTTCATGCAGCAGTGACATCTCACGCGCTTTCACCTTATCTTCTTCCTCTTCCAACTGCTGTGTTAATTTCGGAAGCTTTCCATATTGAAGCTCCGCTACACGCTCCAGGTTGTAGGACTGCATTTCTTTCTGAATTTCCTGGTTTACCTGTTCGATCTCTTCGCGGATTTTCTGCAAGCGTTCTACTGAGCTTTTTTCGTTGTCCCACTGCGCTTTCTTTCCTTTGAATTCTTCCCGGATCTCCGCTAAATTCTGCTGTAAGTCTTCCAGCCGCTCTTTACTTAGCCGATCCTCCTCTTTTTTGAGGGCAGCTTCTTCGATTTCCAGCTGCATGATACGTCTTTGCAGTTCATCAAGCTCCGCAGGCATGGAATCAAGCTCTGTCTTTATCAGCGCGCAGGCTTCATCCACCAGGTCGATCGCCTTATCAGGGAGGAAACGATCGGAAATATAGCGGTTGGAAAGCGTCGCGGCCGCGACAAGCGCGCCGTCTGTTATTTTGACACCGTGGAACACCTCGTAACGTTCTTTCAGACCGCGCAGTATTGAGATCGTATCTTCCACGGAGGGCTCGTCAACCAGAACAGGCTGGAAACGCCTCTCCAATGCCGCGTCCTTCTCAATATACTGGCGATACTCATCAAGCGTTGTGGCGCCGATACAGTGCAGTTCACCGCGGGCTAACATTGGCTTAAGCATGTTTCCGGCGTCCATGGCGCCTTCCGTCTTCCCGGCGCCGACGATGTTATGCAGTTCGTCGATGAACAGAATGATCTTTCCGTCGCTGTTCTTTACCTCCTCAAGAACAGCCTTCAGGCGTTCCTCGAACTCGCCGCGGTA
>JAAZBA010000194.1 GCA_012514045.1 Clostridiales bacterium
ATCTGTTCTTTGTTAAGACCAAGCAGCCTTGCCACGCAAGCAGCCGCTGCCGCATTCAAAACCATATGTCTTCCGGGAAGAGGAACCTGCACCTTAAAACTGCCTTCTCCCACTCCATCAGGAGACTTCATGTGAAGCAATGCATCACTTCCCCAAAGTCCCTTGCTTTCCACATCAGAAGCGTACACTTCTACAGGATTTTCTCCCGCTCCCACAGGTTCCATTCCGAAGTAATGTACCGCTTTTCCCTGCACTTCTTTTATCGTACACAGCTTATCATCATCACCGTTTAAACATACCTCTCCATCCGGGTCCATAAAGTCAAAAATCTCTGTCTTTGCCTGCAAGATACCGTCTCTGGTTTTCAAGTTTTCCAGATGACACTGACCGATATTAGTAATCACACAGATATTGGGGCGGACCATTTTACTGAGTCGGTGCATTTCACCAAACTCACTGATACCCATCTCCACTACTGCTGCCTCATGTTCCTTACGGATTCGAAGCAGTGTCAGGGGGACACCCACTTCATTATTGAAATTTCCTTCTGTCTTTAAAACCTTATATTTCTCTGAAAGCACTCCGGCAATAAATTCCTTGGTGCTGGTCTTTCCCACGCTTCCGGTTATTCCTACAATAGGAATGGTCAATTTGCTTCTGTAATACTCTGCAATCTCCTTAAGGGCTGCAAAGGGATTCTCTACCACAAGATAGCTCTTCCAGTCCTTTGTCGTAAGTCCATGCTCTGCACAGACTTCCTCCGGCATTTTGCTTGCAATTACAAGTCCCACACCCTTGGTAAACACTTCCGAAATAAACTTATGCCCGTCCACGCGTTCACCCACGGTAGCGACAAATACACCATCCATGGTTACCTTGCGGGAATCCAGTACCACGCTTGTAACGCATCTGTCTATATTGGCACCGCCCAGACAAAGCTTTCCTTTGCAAGCCTGTGCGATTTCTGCTATGGATGACTCCATTCTACTCATTCTTTTCCTCCAACCCTTTTACCAATTATCTTCTTAAAGAGCCGTCTGCAAAATCTTTTCACAAAGCTCTTCAAAGCCGATACCGATTGCTGCTGCCTCCTGCGGTACCAGAGAGGTAGGCGTCATACCTGGAAGGGTATTTGCCTCCAGACAGAAAAGCTCTCCTGCTTCATTCATCATAAAGTCCATGCGGGCATAACTCTTTAAACGTAGCGCTTTAAATACATTCTCCGCAATCTGCTGCATTTCCCGGGTTTTCTCCTCGGAAAGCTCAGCCGGACAGGTCTCTACCGTACAGCCTTCCTGATATTTATTCTTATAGTCATAGAAACCGCTCTTGGGTGCAATCTCAATAATCGGAAGTGCCTTACCCTCCATTACACACACAGAAAATTCGCGGCCTTTGATATACTGCTCAATGACTGCTTCATCATCATAGCGGAAAGCCTCCGCTTTCGCCTTCTCATACTCTGCTTCATTGTTGGCAATGGCAACGCCTACGCTGGAACCACCGCAACATGCCTTAACAATACAGGGGAAAGGAACTTTCTCAGCTTCTGCCTCTCCCTTCTTAAGACGGATACCTTTAGGAGTAGGAATATTGTGAGCCGTGAAAATATCCTTGGTGATACCCTTATCCATGGCCATCGCAGAGCTTACAAAATCCGTTCCGGTATAGGGGATACCCATCAGTTCAA
>JAAZBA010000078.1 GCA_012514045.1 Clostridiales bacterium
TTAATTTCCCGTAGCATTTCACTGTCCAGCTCTTCAACGATTTTATAAACAGACGCCTGAGACTGGGAAAAAGTAAAGTCGGGATACTCCTTCATCAGATCCAGCATTGTGCGGAAAGTGTCGATTGTGACCGCTGCAGTCTCATTATATCCCCACATCCAGTTCATGTCTATATGGGCATGTGCGGCAAATAAAACCTCAATTGTCTTACAGTCGTGGCTCAGTGTCATAAGAGAACTCTCTGCCGCAACACAGAATTCATTTGTAAGGCTACCGCAGTCTCTGAATTCGTTATAGACCTTATCAATCGCTTCACTGAGCATCTGAGGGTGTCTGTTTTCACCGTAAAGATTCACGAGAAATTCCAGCTGGACAAGAAGCCTCTCGCTTCTGTAGCTGTTTTTTGCATTTTTATTCAGATAATCAAGCTTGAGTTGCATGTTATACACATCCGTTCATATGTTATCTCCAATTTCTTTTATTATATCAAATGATTCTCTCTTTTGCAACAGTTTGTTTACAATTTTGTCTAAAATAGAAAGAGCCGGAAATAATATTCCGACTCTGCAATTCTTACTTCATCATCGCAAGAATATCTTCTTTCGATCTTGCTCCAACAGCTTTATTTACTATCTGACCGTTTTTCATTACAACAAGTGTAGGAATACTCATTACACCGAACTTAGCCGCAAGCTCAGGCTGTGTGTCTACATTTATCTTACCTACAAGGTATTCCGGATTTTCTTTGGCGATTTCGTCTACTAAGGGCGATACCATTCGGCAGGGACCACACCAGTCGGCATAAAAGTCTAAAAGCACTGTTTTGTCGCTTTTAATGACCTCTGTTTCGAATATTTCCTTTGTTACGTTTAACACTGACATTTATTTACTCCTTTTCCTTATAGAAGAGCCTGCAATGGCAGTAGCCTTCGAATTCTGGATCAGCTATCTGATCGCGAAACTCCTTGCACATGCACTTATATTCCTCTGTTTTCGGGACTCGACAGGGGCAATAACCGCCCCTCGCTTTAAGCCCTTCCTTAATTGTAGCTACGATTTCTTTGTCTTCGTTAAGGCGTATCTTTGCCATTATTGTACCTCCGTTATTGCTTTTATTTCAGATTTTTGAGCTTTAGAAAGCTCAATTCTTCCTGCTTTTGCGTTATCAATCAGCTGCGTCAAGTTTGAGGATGAGGGTATCACTGAACCCATGCCCGGCAGTGTCAGCATATAAGCAAGCGAGAGCTGACTCAGTGTCATATCCCATGAGGCGGCAAGGTTTTTAAGTATTTTAGCCTTTTCAAATATGCTCCTGTCAATTGAGCCTAACGCACCTTCGTCATAGAGTCTGTCTCCGGATGCAGCGCTTCCATCTAAATATCTTCCTGTAAGGAGTCCTCTGCCCAAAGGGCTGTAGGCAATGAAAGAGATTCCTGACTTAGCACAGTAATCGAGCACACTTTCATTGTTGTCCTCAAGAGTTAATATATCAAATCTGTTTTGTACCGCTGTTACAGCGCAGCGTTTTGAGACGCTTTCCATCGCAGCTTTGTAGTTTTCAAGCTGAGAAACAGTAAAATTTGACACTGCAAGGTATCTTATGATATCTTCTCTTATAAGATCCTCCACCGCCATGAGACTTTCTTCTATAGAGGTCAGCTTATCGAAGCGATGGAAGTATAGTACGTCAATCGTATCGGTCCTCATTCTCTCAAGACTCGCGTAGACAGATTCTATTATATTGATTCTAGACAAGCCGCAGTGGTTTGGTGTTTTTCCGTCCATTGCTCCGCACATCTTTGTACAAAGAACAATATCTCTTCTTGATGTTGGATTCATGTCAAACCATTCACCTATTATTCTCTCAGAGTTGCCCGAAGAGTCGTTATATCGGTTAGCAGTATCCCAAAAAGTAACACCAAGGTCATGAGCGTTATCGAGGATATCAAGGGATGTAGTTCTATCCACTCTTGAACCATCTCCCGTCTCCGGATATCCCATTTTCCATGTTCCCAAACCTACCGCTGAGCATTTCAGCCCGGAGTTTCCCAGATTTCTGTAGGGCATTCCGTTAAA